>CAZZBA010000081.1:0-13923 GCA_964652765.1 uncultured Victivallales bacterium
TATATACCGTATTGTAGCCCATACAGAAAAAATGAAATTTGAACGAATCATCCAGGAAGATCACGCGACGCTTTTAACGGCACTGCAGCTCCAGGGACACGGACTTAAGCCCCTCCGATTCCGCAGTCACCTTCACCATTCCTGCGTTCGTTCCAGCCAGCAATATCGTACTCGCTATCCCGGCTTCGGTTTGCATCTGTCGTGGGGTTGCAAGCGTTGCGGGACCGGTGACGCTAAACTGCACCTGCTTGCCGTTATCGGGAATAACCTCTCCCTGCCCATCGATGATTTCGGCATACACGAATAAAGCGTCCGCCTTTTCAGACTCGAATTCGCGGCCGAGCAGCGGCGCACGCAGACGAATTGCCGCGGGAGCGCCAGGGGTCCGGATGACATGTTCTGCAGCCACCGATCCGTTACGGTATGCAACGGCCTTCAGTTCACCTTTTTCATAAGGCACGGGGACGAAGGTGAAGGGAGGATGCGCAAGATGCCGGCAGTTGCCTCCGTCAAACATTGCCGTGCCCTTGCCTTCTGCCAGCTTCGCCCCATCTGCCGTGGCCTGGAAAGTATCCTGATTCTTCACCCAGTACATCGGGTCCGCGTCGACCCGGTAGGCCCCGTAATCCGAGTCCGGACCGCTGTCCGGCTTGCGCCGTCCGATGCTTTTTCCGTTAAGGAACAATTCCACTTCATCGCCGTTGGAATAGACGACAATTTTGGTTGGCGACGGTCGCTCTGTCCAGTATCCGGCGATGTGCACCACGGGACCGCTGTCGGCACCGGCGATGCGGATATCAGGATCTCGCTGGCTCTGGTAGAAGTAATAAGAAAACTTGGGTAGCCGGTTCAGGTCCAGCGCCCCCCACCGCGATCCCTTGTCCGGCGGCACATCGAATTTGCTGGTGCAGTCGATGCCAGCCCAGATGGCATCGCCAATCGTCCATGGCCACGAGAGGTTTTTGTTGTGTGTCCACTGGAAGTTCCAGGCCTGGAGCATGAGTTTCTCCTCGCCCGCACTGAGCGGCACACGGGTTGTACTATCCTGGCCACCAAACTCGTAGTCGCCGTACTCGCGGTGCAATCCTTGCCTGATCCGGGTATCGGGATGGAGCGGTCTGCTGTAAAACCCTTCCCATAGCGTGTAAGTCACCTCGTAGGACCGCGCCTTTTTACAACCATGCGAATCGCCACTGGTGCACATCTGGCCACCGGGGTATTCCGCGCGCGCGATGTCCGCGCATTCGGCATAGAAGTCGTCATGGCGATAGGTCTCGTTCAGGCTCACTTCCCACATGATGGCACTGGGATGATTCCGGTGCCAGCGGATCATGTCGCGGATATTTTGTCGCGCATGGTCCTGGAAGGTTTCGCTCTTACCGAAAAACTGCCAGCCCGGCGTACACACAATTGCCAGCATTCCGAGTTCGTCGCAGGCCTCCATCACCGCCGTACTTTGCGGATAGTGAGCCAGCCGTACAAGATTGAATCCCGCCTCTTTGAGCAGACGGATATCGCGATACTGCATGTTGTCGGAAGCGGCGTTGCCAATCCAAGGGAAGCTCATATGGCGGTTCGCGCCCCGAAAAACAAGCTTTTCTCCGTTGATAAAGAATCCGTCATCGGTGAATGCCAGCGTGCGTATTCCGCATCGAGTCTCCTGTCGATCGCAGATGACCCCACGATTTCTAACCACCGTCGTCAACTGGTATAGTGATGGATGATCCGGATGCCACAATGCGGGCTTGCTTACTTTCAGAACCGATTTAAAATCCGCATCCCCGCCCGGTGCGACAGAACGGATGGCGAGGGTCTCTTCCGCGACAACACGTCCATCTGGGCTTTTCAGGATGTAGTCCACCGATATATCAGCTGCATCCTTCCCTTCATTACGCACATTAGCCTGTGCCAGAATATCCGCGGAATCTCTGGTCACATTCTCATACCTGACGAAAATACCTCCGCCTGCAACCTTCCCGGCAGTCAGAGGTTCGGTTAGATGGACCAGCTCAGTCACTACAAACCGCGCGGGCCGATACAAACCGCCAAGATAGGCGAAGTCGACGCGGTCTGAACCAGGCGGGACATCAGCTGATGCCCGGTTATCAAGTCGCAGCGCCATCACCATTGGATTGCCTTCCGCCAGATGCGGGGTCAGATCGACAACCAACGGCAGATATCCGCCCTGATGGGTCATGATCAGTTTCCCGTTGATCCATACCTCGGTCTGCTGCATGGCACCATCGAAAATCGCCGAAA
This sequence comes from uncultured Victivallales bacterium, assembly GCA_964652765.1. GTDB lineage: Bacteria > Verrucomicrobiota > Kiritimatiellia > UBA8416 > UBA8416 > UBA8416. Next base: position 2,260 of record CAZZBA010000081.1, read on the forward strand.
CCTGTTTGCCTTGCCAGGACGGAAGGACAGGCAATACCTTGCGATACCAGCATACGCCTTTGAAATAATCATCCCCATGTGTGGGCGGATCCAGCTTGACGGTATGCGGCAGAGATACCTGCTGCCAGGCCGCGACATCGTACTGGCCGCTGACGGCGGCACCGTCAAGAGGTGCGGTTTCGCTGGTCTCCACCCGATGGAAAGCCCAGCCTCGCGACAATGTGAGATCGACAGTTCGTGGTTGAACTGTGGTTTCCGACAAAGGAACATCACTGCCTTCTACGGCACTTACTCTGCATACGGTTGTCATTAGCATCAGGCTCCCTAATAGTAGTTGTTTCATTAAGTCACTGCTTCTATATTTTCCGTTTGGGGTCAATCATTTGCCTTCAGTTTCAACCACGACCACGCTGGCAATCGCGTCGGGCGGGGCGGCCCCTCACTCCGCATAGGGTCCAATCACCTTCAGCGGGATCGGGTACCAGGGCACCGTGTGCGCTTCCAATTCCTGCAGCGTCTCGCCATGCACGTCTGTGCTGCCCCTGCGGTTGGTCAGACTAATGGCACGCCCCACCCCACCCCAGCCGCCGGCACCTAGCTGTAGGTTGCCGACGAGGTAGTTGTGGTTGTCATCCCCGTTCATCAGGTCACGCACCATGGGATACTTCTTCCGCCAGGCTTCGGACTGCCAGGGCGCTTCCTCGAGCATCCGCTTGGAATGCTCATGACCCGTAATGCGCTGGCTCCACTGAGACCCACCTGCCGAGCGGCCGGAAACGGCCTTGTCCCAGTCGATAATCAGGTTGCCTTCCACATAGTTGTCGGTGCCCTTGTTGAATTGTACCGCGCCGTAAGGCTTTTTCTCAGCCCCCTTGCGCATCACATTCTGGGCGATCATGAAGCCGCTGATAAAGTCATCGCAGCGGACCGCCGCCGCACCCAGATGGGCTTGCTGGTTGATGATCCGGTCGAAATCGTTCCAGCGAATGATGTTTCCGCGATAGAGCGGATTCGCCCACATATCGATTGCGCCCTGATCGCCGGATTCGTACACGCACCGACGGAAATAGTTGAGTTCGACCAGCGCATCGCAGCTCTCCAGCCGGATGGCGCTGCTGGGGATGTCGGTAAAGGCGTTATGGCGGATCTTGAACCCCATGCCTTCGAGCAGCAGCGCTGGCGTGTAGGTGCGGTCAATCCGTGACAGATGCGAGATACGGCAGTTCTCGACGATACTGTGCGCCGGATCGAGTTGCTTCCAGTCGCCCGCCTGCAGATCGATTCCGCCGCGTCCCATGCTCTCGATACGGCAGGCGTTAACGAGATGCCGCTTGCCACCGGAGATGCGCAGACCCAACCCGGAGCAATCCTGTATGTCCACACCGGTAACCAGGAGATCGGAACAGTCGTTGAAAATCAGGGCGTCACCACGCACGAAGTTGATGGCCAGATCACGAAGCTGCAAGTGCGCGCAGCCTGCGGCTTCGATCACGGTGCCATAGGAGGAGAGGACCGACTGGGTGGGCTCAAACCCCGCAGGTGGGAGATAAACCACGCGATTACCGGCCACATCCAGGTACCATTCGCCCGGCTGGTCCAGCTCGCACAGCGCATTGACCGCACAACCCTGCCGGTGCCCAAACCCGTAGCGGTTGGTAGGCGGCACGAGCCGGATCGTGCCGTCGTCCTCGACGGATGCCACCTTCTCGTAGGCGTCAGCCCAGTCTCTCCCCCAGTAGCCGTACAGCCAGAGGTCCTTCTCCCCTGCCCAGCGCCGGTAGCGGTCAAGCTCGTCCTTGGGGGCGGTATTGACGGGAAGCAGGGTCAGGCGATCGTCCGGCCAGCGGGCCATGGTCTGCGGCTCGCCCCGGTAGAACAACTCGGGCACGGGGAATGTGCTGAACCGGCTGTGGCTTCCCGCGGCACGCAGGCTGGAGAACCCGCCGAAGACCAGCTCACCCATCGCGGCCACGCCGTGCGCCGCCAGGTCGCAAACCAGCGCTTTGCCGCGGGCGCTTTCCGGCAGTCGTTCGAGGAGGGCGGGATCCTCAACCGGTGTCCATTTCGACAGCGTCACGCCACCCGTCAGGACAGCCGGACGCGCGGGGTCCTGTGAGCGTATGACCAGGGGGCTGTCGACTGAACCCGCATCCTCGGCTGTAAGCCGCACCGGGCGATCCATGCGGTACGTGCCGGGAGCGAGAACGATTTCAATGGCCCCAGCGCCCGGCGTCTTGCGCGCGGCGCGTGCGGCGGCGACGGCCTCATGGAGTGACGGGTAGCTGGCATCCGGTCCAACGGACAAGGTCATACGCACCTTGCCGATCGGAGGTACCGGGGTCCGCTGCAGCCCCGGATGCGGCTTGCCAGCCATGACCTCCTTCAATTCCCTGGCGGCAAGGGCATGGTGTTCGGGAACATAGGCCATCGCATCCAGCAGGGACAACGCCTCCAGGCAACCCTGTTTGTCCGCGGCGGTTGCACGCGCCTGCGCCAGGCGCATGATCAGAGTCGCCCGGAACGGCGACGCCTCACCTGGCAGAGCCTTCAGCAACACTTCATACTGCTGAGCGGCCTTCCCCGCATCCCCGGCCAGCCAGGCCGCATCAGCCGTCTGCAGTTTCGGCTCGATCTCCCCCAGATTATTAGCCAGCGCATGGCTGGTCATCCAGCCGACAAGCAGTATCCCCAGCCCTAAGCGCCATCCTCCGCATATTTCTGTGTTCATACAAACTCCTTTTCTTGTTCCATGCGCAGGAGGGGGGTGTTGTTGTATCATCCCACATGTCCTTCTGCTATTCCGTCACGATGCACAGCACAGTGTCAATCGCGTCAGGCGCAGTTGCCGGTACCTCGATCACCAAGGCCCCGTCTGCCAGGGTCGTCTTCAATGCCGTCTGTTCTTTGTCGGCAAGCATATAGGCCTTCGCCACCTTGCCCTCGATTTTCTCCACGGTCAGTCGGCCGTCCTTGGGCCAGTCAAACACATGCAGGTAGTATTTTCCGTCCCGCGCCGTGATCCGTCCCCATTTTGGGATTGGCATGTTGGTTGAGCCGCATCCATAAATGCTTTCTCCATTGACCTCCATCCATCTGCCGATGTCGCGAAGCGTGGCGGACTCGCCGCCGTCAACCGCTCCCAGTCCGTCTGGCCCGATGTTCAAGAGCAGATTGCCGCTCATACCGGTTGCCTGCACCAGCATGCGCACCAAGTGTTTGACAGACTTGCAACGTGCATTTTTGGTGTAGCCCCAGCCCCTGATGGCGTCGCAGACTTCCCAATCACGCGGCGGCTGAGCGGAAGGCAAGCGGTTCTCGTGCCCGAGGCTTTCAAAATCACCGGTGCCGCGGCGATAGCGGTCGTTAACAATAATCCCAGGTTGCAAGCGCCGTATCATGGCAAACAGTTCATCCTCTCGCGCCAGTTTAGGATCCTGGATGTCCGCCCCGTCGAACCAGAGCATGTCCGGCTTGTAAAGAGTCAACAGCTCTTTCACCTGCCCCATCATATAGTCGAGATACCGGTTCATATCCGCGCCCTCGGCTTCGGTCTGACGGGGCTCACATTCTTTAGTGATCGGCTTCCGGGCTTTGCACGCGGGATCACCGCAAGCGTATGTTTTGCCCGCAGTCCACTTCGAAGGCCGGTAGCCCATGCTGCTTCCGTATTGGTAAATGTTGCCGAGATCCTCGTAACGCAGCACCCAGTCCGGGTGATGCCAGTCGCGCGGGGAATAATAGACGCCAAACTTGATCCCCTGCTTACGGCATTCGGCGGACAGTTCCGCAAGGGGATCGCGTTTGAACGGCGTCCAGCCGACGATGTTATAGTCGGTCAAGGCGGTGTCCCACATGCAAAACCCATCGTGATGCTTGGCTGTGATCACCAGGTATTTCATTCCGGCTGTCTTGGCCAGGCCCACGATATGTGCAGCATCGAACTTGCTCGGATTTAAGGATGCAGCATGCTCCTCGTACTTTTTAAAAGGGATTCGGTGGTTGTGTTGCGCCCATTCACCTTGTCCCAGGGCGGAGTAAACGCCCCAGTGAATGAACATGCCAAAGCGTGCATCATGAAACCATGCCATCCGCTCGGCGTGTTGTTCCTTGGTTTCCGACCCAGGCACATCACTGCCTTCTACGGCACTTACTCTGCATACGGCTGCCATCATCATGAAACGCCCAGCTAGTAGTTGTTTCATTCGTTATTTGGGGTCCGGTTAATTGTCGAGCTTGCGGGCCTTGTCCGCCGCATACGTCTTGCGGTAGTTGTCCATGTAGCCACGCAGCCACGTCATCGCGGGGCGATCCGTTCCATCCTTGCGGACCAGGTAACCGTTCTTCCGCCACATGGCACCTTCACGGTGTCCCCAAAGGGTAACGCCATGCACGGCGGGATGCTCCCAGAACATGGTGAAGAGCGCGATGAACTGCTGCTGGTGCCGGGCATCGTCGGCGATGTCCAGTTCGAATTCCGAGATGTAGATCGGGAGTCCCGTCTCGGCGAGGAAGTCCAGACCCTGCTTGACTTTGGCCGGGTCGGCGCCCTCCAGGAAGTGGCCCTGCACGCCGATGCCATCAATGAGTTTCTCCTGTTGCAGGACGGAAACCAGACTCCGGAACCGTGTCTGCTTTCCGCCAATTCTCTCGATTCCGTATTCGTTCAGGATCAGTTTTCCCGTGAAGCCATGTGCCGCGCCGTGCAGGCGCGCACGCCTGAATGTCCAGACAACCCAATCCCACCCGTTCGTGCCGTCTCCCCCGAGTTGCGCGCGGTATTTCGCAGGTGTCGAGACCGGCTCGTTGACGACGTCCACGAGGGTTATCGTCTTGCCGTAGCGCTCGAAGAAATCGGCCATCACCGCATCCACGGCGTTGGTCATATCTGTCGCCTGCTTCGTCCAGGCGGGCTGCTGTTGCCCCCACACGAAACAGTGGTGCTTCACGGTCATGGAGTGACGGCCCGCAAGCTGGACCATCGCATCCATGCTTGTCCACACCCGCATGTTGCGTTCGCGCTCGACAGCTTCCCATTTGCCGCAGTTCTCCGGCGTGATCTGGTCGAAAACCGTGCCGAACAAGGGGTCGTCCGCCCGGTCCTGCCAGATCGACCCCAGGAACTTGGCCGGTTCCCCGGCCCATACGGTTCCGGTTGCAATCATGGCAACCAGTGCTGCACGGAGTGGAAAAAGAAATGAGGCGATGCTTTTATGGCAGTTTGTCATGTCACTTATCCCTCGATGGCGATGTCGTTTTAAACATATCGGGGGTGATCTTGAGCGCTTCGCCACTGGCGACCTGCACTTCGACAACTCCCCCCATGCACTGCACCCGGCAGGCGCCGCTGCCGGCCGACACGTTGCGAAGGGTCGCCCCGGACAACTTGCCCTGCGTCCACTCCATATCGACTTCGAATCCGCCACGGGCTCTCATCCCGCGGACAGAGCCCTCTGCCCAGGCCTGCGGCAGGGCCGGAAGGAGATGGATGACGCGGACGTCTTCCGCTTTCCCCGGCACCTGCAGATGCGACTGCATCAACATCTCGTTGACGGCGGCTGCATAGCCGAAATTCGCGTCGATCTGGAACGGCGGGTGCGTTGCCCACAGGTTGGCGTAAACCCGGTTCGCCAGAAAGTCGGAAAGCAATTGATAGGCGGGTTCGCCCTCCAGAAGGCGGGCATACACGCTGGACCGGAACACCTTGCTCCATCCGGTTTCTCCAGGGCCGCGGGCGACCACACTGACCTTGGCGGCATCGGCCAAGGCGGGCGTGCTGACGGGGTGGATTTGGCGTCCGGGGAAGACCGCGATCATATGACTGACATGTCGATGCTGATTCTTGGGATCGTCGATATCGGCCATCCATTCCTGAAGCTGTCCCCATTTCCCGATCTGCGGCTCGAGCAGGCGGGTGCGCAAGGCGGCGATCTTCTCGCGATACTCGGCATCCACACCGAGCTCCTTGGAGGCTTCGATGAAGTTGGTGAACAGGTCCCAGCAAAGCTGCATGTCGTACGAGTTGCCCTCGGCGTACGGCCCCTGCTCCGGGGATTGGGCCGTGGGACTGACCAGTCTCGTGACCACCTGACCGGCGCTGTTGGTGATGGTGCGCTCGACAAGCGAATCCTCCCAATACCAGCAGATGTCCTTCATGATCGGATAGGCCTTGTCGCGCAGGTAGTCCTTATCCCTGGTAAAGGCATAGTGATCCCAGAGGTTCTGGGCCACCCAGGCCGCATCCCCCGGCACCCAGTGGTACGCATCGCCGCCGAAGATGTTGTTCATGGAGCGGAACGCCCAGCCCCTCACACCGAACGCTTCCTTCGTGGCCTCACGGCGAACCTCGCGGATCGAATAGACCCAGTCAGCCAGCGGCAGGAAGCACTCGGACAGGTTGGCCTGGTCGACGAACCAGTAGTTCATCTGCACATTGATGTCGGTGTGGTAGTCGCAGCACCAGGCGGGAAAGATCTTGAAGAGCCACAGTCCCTGGAGATTGGCCGGCAGTGCCCCGTGCCCCGTGCGCGAGCAGCTGAGCATCAGGTAGCGGGCATACTGGTAGAGCAACGACTCCAGGGCCGGGTCCTTTCCTGCTCCATACTCCTTGACGCGCTGGCCCGTGGGGATGTCGTTCCGGTCCGCGCCCGCCGGCCCCAATCTGATATGGAAACGGTCATAAAGCGCCTGGTAGTCCTGGACATGCTCCGCAAGCAGTTTCTCCCAGCCGCGGGCCTGGGCTTCCTGAATCTGGGCCGAGAGTCGCGCATGCGGATGCTCTCCCCGCCATTTTTTCGACCGGTCATTGACGTAGTCCGTGTCGGCCGCAAGCAGGAGCATCACGCTGTCGCACTGGTTGAACGTGATGCGGTCCCCGGCAGTGGTCACCGTGCCGCCCTCGTTCAGAACCCGCACTTGGGCCTCGAAGTCCAGCGCGATCGTTTCCGAGCGCTCAAATTCCTTCCCCTTCTGCTTCGCCCTTCCGGCATTCTTCCGCTGCATCCGGGCCCACCAGAAGAGATCCTTGTTCGCCCCCTTGAGCGTCAGCGTGTTGCCCTCGGCCGATGTCTTGATCGCCGCCTTGGATTCGGCGGAGTGCCCCGTCGCAAATTCTGACCGGTGCATCGTGTCGAGCCAAGCGGTCCCGGACAGAGCACCCGGCTTGTCGGCCGTCAGGCGCACGGCAATCACCTGCGCGGGGTGACTGGCGAAGTACTCGCGCCGGTACGTCACGCCGTCGGCCTTGTAGGTAACCGTCTGGACGGCACGACCGATATCCAGTTCGCGCCGGTAGTCGGTGAAATTCGTGTGCCCCAGTTCGATGTAGATATCGCCGAACGGCTGGTACCCGCCGACATCGCTCTCGGTGCCGACCCACATGGAATCTTCGTTGAACTGGATCTGCTCGCACTTTGGGGTACCGAAGACCGTGCACCCCAACCGCCCATTGCCCAGGGGATACACCTGCGACTCCCAAAAATCCGTCAGTCTCTTCAGTGAACCAGCAATCTCCTCGCTAACGACTAACGGATAATCGGCCCAGATCAAAGCGCGACCCGAGTCCTGGCTTGGCGCCGCACCAGCGGCGAAAAGCGTGTGAGTGCCCATGAGCAGGGCGATGAGCATAAGCGATTTCATTCTATGTGCTTGCATGATTTCCTCCTTTGACAATCGACCGTTGTGATCGATATTCATGATTACCTGTTTCCTGTCCCATCCTTCTTAACCACGTCCCCTCATCAGTCCAATCTGTTCCCCCGGCTCCGTCCCGAACGTTACGCGTTCGCCGGCAAGGCGTTCAGCAAGCGTCCCATTGCGGACAAGCTGTACGCAATCAGACGCCCATGGATTCACCACCGTGCAGTCGCGGCCCTTCTCGCTGACGATCGTGACGTCCTGCACCACCCCACCCCGCAACGACGCCGAGACAAGGAACGCACCCCAGCAGCGGATGCGGACGAACGCCGCGTCCTGCTCCTTCGGCCAGACCGGGAAAAGCCGGATCACGCCATTGTGTCCCATGCAGATCATCTCGTTAATGGTATTGGGCACGGTGCTGCAGTTCTCGATCGCGTGCATGTTCTTCGGCTGGTAGAAGCCGTTGGGCCGGCACTCTCCGACGTAACCGCGCAACTTGCCGAGGATGACCTCCGGGTCGTACCCGACCCGGACGGCAGCGGGGTAGAAGCTGTTGGTCCCGTTGAAATCCGACCACCGCGCCATGACCTCGATGGTATTCCTGGCGATGGCGAGCAACCCGGGCTCACTGTCGAGATGAACCTGGCCGGCCGGGTAGATATGCTGGCTGCCGATGCTGTTGCCATCACTCCAGCCGAAGCCCTCCTCACTGTAGCGGAACACCGATTTGCCGTCGCGCTGCTGGAAGGTGTAGCCGCTGAGGTGCGCGAGGATATGCTCCCAGGCCGCGTGGGGGTCGCCATCGCACCCGAGTTCGCGACTCATATCCAGCGCCAGCTCCAGCGTCATGCGGCAGAGCGCCAGGGACACGCATCCGTTCTTGTCCGGCCCCGAGCCCTCGTGCACCGAGTCGTTCTCGATCACAAAGCGTTGCCCGGCCTCTTCCCAGGTCAGGTAGTGCTCCCAGAAGGTGGCGAGCAGCCGTACGAGGGGGTAGACGCGTTTGGCATAATCGAGGTCGTAGGTGCAGTACCACCGGGAGGCCACGTTCACCAGACCGTAGGAACCGTTGGTCCGCTGCCCATGAAAGTACCCCCCATGCTCAACCCGGCAGACCCCGTTGGGGAATACCTTGGGGGAGTTGAAGCTGACCTCGATGCCCTTGGGTCCGATACCGACGGGGTAGATGCCGCCCTCGTGGCCGTACAGTTCCCGGCAATGCCAGGCGGCGCGCTCCATGAAATCCAGAAGGGGCGTGTCGTGCGGATCGGCCTGTTCCAGGCGGTTGGCCTGGGCCAGCCCGTAAAAAGGCGCCTGGTGATTATAGTTGAGATGGTAGTCGCCCAGACAGAGCGGATTGTCGTCCGTCGTCCAGCCATACAGCGGCGGCGGAAAGTCGATGTCGCGCGAACAGGAACCCAGGATATAAAGCGAGCGGTAGTAATGCATCTCGATCACGGGATCCCCGATGCTGACGCCGGACTTGTTCCAGTAATCGGCCCACCAGGCCTCGTGGGCGGCCCGGAGCTCGCACAGATCGGACGCATCCGAAAAATCGTAAACACTCGCGATCGCCGCCTCCACATAGTCTTCATGCTTGAACAGGCTTTCCATCGCCAGCACCAGCACGCGCGGCTCTCCCGGCTCCAGCACGAACTGTTGGATGTTGGACGTTGGGTGTTGGGTGTTGGATGTTGACGGCGCTCCGACCCACGCCCAGGCCGCCGCCGCGCCGGTGGGCAGATCCACGCCCTGCGTGAAGGCCCGGCTGCCCCAGGCAACGGACCCGCGGTGCCCGCTCCCGTTCTCCGATTGGCGCCCCGTTTTGACCGCGAGGCTGACCGTTCCCCCGAAGACTTCCCCCTCCGCCCGCCACTCCAGTACAAGCTGGTTGGAGCGGGCCGCCACGTAGGCCACCACCGTCACGCGGCTCCCCTCCTTTTCGAAGGCCCCCGTCGTCGTGGCCGTGTAAAGGTCTTGCGTAACGCGGTAGGATGCCCCCGCCAGGCCGGGAATGGCGATCGAGAGATGTCCCAGCGGCAGAGGGCAGGATTCGCCGTACTGGTGCCGCAGGCGCCAGAAATCGTTCTTGCAGAGATAGAATGCCAGCTCCGCAGGCGGCCCGCCGATCACCACGCCCATGTCGCCATTGCCGAGCAGCGGGCCATCGACCGACCGGTCGCGCGGCGTCAGATGCGGCGGCTCAACAAACACGTTGGTGTAGGATGAGACAATTTTTCCTATATCCATATTGGTATCAGGCATACTGATTACGCACAGCACAACATATGCAGTGGCTCATACTAGTAAAACCGGGAACTATAGTGCAATTAAGAATCGGACAAAGTTAATAACGATTAGTGCCATACTCGAGGGATGGCCGTTTGTGGTAATCCTCAAGGGGACAGAAGTAGATCCCCCCCGGCCTTGCGCTATCCGCGCCCTCAACCCAGCGTTTTTGCACCGTACAACGTCTCTCACTCGGTTTCAAAACAACTGGGAGAAGAATGTTTTGGCGGGCACGATTATGGGCGGATCATCTCCAGGGTCTATCGAATCCAGCCTGATTGAACGCTTCCTCAATAAACGCCAGCATATTCTCAAGCGACACATCTCCTTCAACGGCGTGGGCCGGTGCCAGAATGTAGCTGCCTTCGCGCCCCAGCGAAACGAGGTCGCGTGTTTCCCGCCTGACGTCAGCGACACTTCCATAGGGCAACGTTCGCTGGGTGGAAAGCCCGCCGTGAAAGGTGAGACGCCCCCGATATTGCCGGATCAGTGATTTGACATCCATGACTTCCGGCTGAAAGGGATTAAAGCAATTCAATCCAATCTCAATCAGATCATCAAACAACTCGTCGACATCCCCACACGAATGAATAAACACGTATTTGCCAGCATCGCGAACGGCGGCATACATGCGCTTAAGCTCGGGATAGATGAATTCATGCCAGATGACCGGCCCCATCTGCAATCCCTGCTGCTGCCCCCAGTCGTCACCAAAGTAGACGGCATCAATATCGTAGGTCAGCGCCCTCTTCACTTGGGCGATGTTGTAGTCGGCAATGGCTCTCAGGAGCGCCCGTACGAACTCCGGATGGTCGATGAAGTCGAGCATGAGATTCTCCATGCCCCGCAGCGTCCATGCGCGCTCATACAACGAAAACCCGATTCGGAAAATGCGGAATCGATCGTCATGAGCCGCGATCCGCCGCGGAATATCCGCAAAAAAGCGATCATCTTCCGGATCGGGAAATTCGTACCCATCCAACGTGGATTCCGGCAATGGAGCCTTTTCGACATTGCCGATATCCTTATCGACGGATCGGTCCCAGACCACACCAAACACATCCCGGACGCGATCATTCCCCACGTCTTCAAAAAAGCCAATGGAACTACCGAGATCCAGGAAATGGTTGTGCAGTACAGTATCGAGATCGTGGTTCCCGAAATACTTCGCAAGCTTATCGTGAGCCTCCAGCGTAAACGAGAACGCCCACGGGACATAGGGCGGCACCTGCCCTTTCAGAACCATTTGGATAACCTGTCGTTTTGTCATGCACTCATACATTCAGCCTGACCCCCGCCTCGGTAATGCAAATCGGCTCGATTCGGCCATCCTCGAGGTAGTTGACGTAGCTGATCGAAGAGTCACGGAAGGTGCCATTCTGTGTGAGGCCCATTTCATTGCAGATGAAATACCACTGCCCGCGCCATTCGAAGAATGATCCGTGGCGGTCAAAATCAATATCGTGTTTCCCATGATAGTGCAAGGCAGGCACAATCCTGTCCTTCTTTATGATGGAGCCGCAACACGCGTAAGGTCCGTAGACCGAGTCAGACATCCCGTAATAGCATCCCCACGAAAGGTAGTAAATGCCGCCGCGCTTATGCAGGTAGGGCTTGTCGTCCAGTTTACCCTTGCCATACGGTCCTTCCGGATCCTTGATGGTGATCAGTCGAGCCGGTTCCGCCAGACTGATCATGTCTTCGTTGAGGCGTGCAATGTAGAAATTCCAGGTACCGAAC
>CAZZBA010000082.1:0-13818 GCA_964652765.1 uncultured Victivallales bacterium
GTACTAATTACGGCTATAAAACAAAAAAGCCACTTTCCCTGTCGGGGAAGTGGCTTTTTTGTTTCTAGCCCAAGAGCTTAAGCACGCGGTAGGCCTCGGTGGTTCCCCAGGCCTGGGCCCAGCAGCCGCGCTGCTGATGCGGGTGGTTGCCGTCCAGGATTTCAGGGAGATGGCCGGCGCAACCCTGCACCAGGAGTTCCCCGATACTGGAAAGCAGCGAGAGGGCCGTGGGCCTGAGGACCGGGTCATGCATCACGAGGGCTTCGCAATAGGAGGGAAAAGGCCAGGTCCAGGCTGTCCCGTTATGGTATGCCGGCTTGCGGCGTGTATCCTCGTCGCCGCGGTATTCGCCGAAGTAGGGATGATTCGGGTTGTTCAGCAGCCCGTGACTGCCGGTTACCGGCAGCGGGGGCGAGACGGGCTGGTCGGCAAGGCTGCGGATCGCGCCGGGAATGAGGAGCCTGCCGCAGGCGTTGAGAATGCCGCTTACCTGTGACGATTCCTCGATCGCCCCGAGGGTGATGGCGAAAAGCTGGTTCGGGCGCAGGGCATTGTCAGGCGTCGCCTGGGCGGCGGGTGTGCCTGGGTAGGCGTGCAGGCAATCGGAGAGGTAGCCGCGGTCGCGCAGCGGGTACAGCTTGGTGATCGATAGGCGCACCAGTCCGGCCAGGGTTTCCCATCGCGGGTTGCCGTCGACGCGGGCCAGCAGCTGGAGGGCGGCATACCAGAGCGCCTGGATCTCGATCGGATACCCTTCGCGCGGGGTTCCCGCTGGGTAGTTGGTATCCATCCAGGTGAAATGCGAGGGACTGAAGATCAGCCCGCTGGCGGGATCCATGATAATGCCGTTTGGCGTCCCGTTGATCATGTGCGTCGCCAGCGAGCGCAGGACATCGATCAGCGGTCTCCCGTTGCAGTCGGCATTGAGGAAGGATTTCCCCTTGCCTTTGGCCTGCATGAGATCGTTGCAGGCCGTGAAGAACCAAAGGGGTGCGTCCGAGGTGTCGCGGTTGCGGTCGTCGTTGCCGCGGATCATGTTGGGCAGGGTGCCGCGATCCTCGAAGCGGGCGAACTGGAGCAGGATGTCGCGCGCCTCGTCCAGCATCCCGGCGGCAATGATGCCACGCAGGCAGATGAGAGTGTCGCGCCCCCAGTCGAGGAACCACGGGTAGCCGGCGATCACGGTCAGCGAATCATCGCGCCGGACAATGTAGTCGCGGATGCCTGCGGAGAGGATTGCCTTCGGCGTGTGCTCGGACGGATTGGTGTCGGTCATTGCCTTGGGCGACGTGGCCGTCTTTCCCGGTTCGGGTTCCCCCTCGATAAAGGCCTCCATGCGGCATTCCTGACCGCCGGCAAGCTCGATCGAGAAGAATCCGGGGCTGAAAAGGTCGCTATTGGGCTCAAGACCGCGCTCGGCCTCGAAGGGGTGGGGGATGCCGTAGAGCCATGCGGTTTCATGCACGAACCGGCCGCCACCGAGCCGGATCTGCAGGGGGGCATGGCCGCCGGTGTCGAAGTGGAAACCGTCCTCGAAGGGGCGGACCGCCCCGGGCCATTGGTATTCCGGGCCGCAGTATGCCTTGCAGGCGTCGTGGAAGCTGCGGTCCTCGATGTCCGGGCGCAGGATCAGGGTGACGGGAATCCCGTCGTCCAGCTGCTCAGCGTCGGCATCAGCCGCTTGGCGGCAGATATCCAGATGGATGCGGTTACGGTGATGCAGAAGGGTCTGGGTAAAGACAAGGGGCACGGATTTGCCCATGCCGCATGGTACCTCGAAGCGCCACTGCACGGAGCTACCCGTGACGACATCGGCATGGAGGGTGCAGTCGATCCCGATCTCGTAGGAGTATCCCATGTAGAGGAGCCATGCCCGGCAGCGCGTGAAAAGCACGCGGCGGTCGACCGGGACGCGGTCATGGAGGTTGGCGGCCAGCATGCAATCGTACTGGCTCAGGATCCGTCCCCATTCGAGGCGGAGCTGGCTCATGGCGCCAGTCCCGTTGGTCAACAGGGCGCAGCGGCGTGAATCACGGAGGCTTTCGCGGTCGTACCGCATAAGGAGCGGTTTTTCCAGGTCGGGTGCCAGTTGCAGGATGCAGGTGTGCTCGTGGGTGATGCGTTCCGGGGAGTAGACCGAAAAATCCAGTGTCAGCGTCGCCGGGGCGGTGCCGACCTGCTCACACGGTAGAAAAGCGAAATGGCCGTTCTGCCTGGTTCGAGGCAGGCTCTTGATGGTGATGCCGCTGCCAGTCTCCGGGAGCGGGGTGCGCAGAGCCGCCCTGAATGGGTGCGGACATTGCAGCAGCAGGGTATGCCCGGCGGGCAGCATGACCGTCCTGTAAAGGTCTTGAGGCCACTGCCAGGCCGTGATGTCGCGCAATGCACTGTGTCCGCTGAGCGATTCGCAGAAAGCGACCGGATCGTCGGCCAAGGCTGCGGCCATGGTATCCGGATCGCGATCCGGCGGCAGGATTGGCGATGCCAGTTGTGAATGGAGGGCCAGTGCGGCGGCGCGCAGCCTCTGGCGTTCGACGGCGGGCGGCTCCCGTGTCGCGGATACGGCTGTCAGCGGGGCACCACCCAGGCACATGGCGGCACCGGGCGGCAGGGATAAACCGGCCGTATCGTGGGAAGTCCGGTTGATGGCGACCATCGTGCCGCTCAGCAGGTCAATCGCGTTGTTGTCGGGCGGGGTGAATGCCGACACCGGCCAGGTGGCGTCCGCGTGGTGTTCCGTATCCAGATTGACAAGCACGAGGACCGGCTCGGCGGATGGCGGCTCACGCAGCAGGTGCAGGACGGCACCGTTTCCGGGCAGGATCCGCAGACGGGCTCCCGGTTGGAAGGCGGTATGCGACCGGAGCAGGTGGTTGATGGCACCGATCTCGCGGTTCTGGTTCTCGGGGTTGTCCCAGTTCAGCGGGGGGGCGCCGTGGACATCGATCTTGGACTCGGCAAGCCATTCGACGCCGTTGGTGATGCCGAAGGCCCCGGTCTCCGAACAGAGCGCGGCCAGGGCCGTCCGCATGCGGGCATAGGTCCTGGACTGCGCGGCCAGCCGGTTGTTGTCGTGTGTCTCGGCAAAATGGATCAGGGTGCCGCTGCTGGCGGATATCGCGTGGTAGTTCTGGATCTCATGTTCCAAATGCCCGCGGTCGTAGATCTGGAAGATCTCGGAATAAGCCCAGTTGAGATTGGCGCGGTCGAGCAGTTCGCGCATGACGCTGATCTTGCCGCCAAGGCCTTCCAGCAGGAACACGGTCTCGGGATAGGATTGGCGGACCTTGGCCACGATATACTCCCAGACCGGCAAGGGCACCATGTAGCCCGCGTCGCAGCGGAAGCCGTCCACGCCGTGCCCGCACCAGAAGAGGAATACGTCTGCCATGTATTCCCATAGTCCGCGATGCTGGTAGTCGAGTTCGGACAGATCATCCCAGGTCACGCCCCAGGCGCCGGGCGAGGCGAAGGAGTGGTCGCCGTTGCGCGCGAACCAGTCCGGGTGATGGAGCTGCAGGTGCGATGCCCAGCCGGTATGGTTGATCGGCAGGTCGATAAACAGCGAGGCCCCGCGGCGGTGAACGCCGTCGACCAGTTCGCCGAACTGGTCGAGCGGTGTGCTTTTGCGGTCGAATTCGGCCAGGGCCGGATCGACGTCGAAAAAGTCGATCGAGGCGAACGGGCTGCCGAAGCGGCCCATGCGGGCGAAGGTCGTTGGCACTGGGTGGATCGGCAGCAATTGGATGATACGGAAGCCGAGGGTGTTGATGATATGGTCGAGCTGTTCGGCAAGCGCGCGGAAGGTGCCGGATTTTGGAATCAGGGTATAGCCGGTCCTGTCGAGGGCTTCCAGTGTCTCTGGCGCGATCGGCAGGTCCTGTGGATTACGCATGTTCGGACCGAACTGGCGCACGAAGGCGGTATACATGGTGTTGGCACAGTAGGTTTCCGCCGGTTCGACCTTGATCACGAGGTTCTCGCCATCCGGCCAGGCAGGCGTTTCCTCGCCTGCGGGCAGGAAGAACGCCTTGGCCTCGAACCGCCCGGTCTCGAAGACCGGCATGCGGATCTCGAACACGCCAGGCGTGGCGGCCGGGGTCATAGGCAGGTCATGCCAGTCTCGTGCGAGGATCGGGGCATGCGTTTCCACATGCTCGATGATTTCGTTGCGATGTTGCCTGGCATGGCCTAGATTCGTGCGTAGCCAGGCGCTGCCTTCACGGGGCGGGTTGGAGAAAAGGGTAATCGTCAGGGTGTCGCCACTGTGCAGGATGCGGTGGGTCCCGGGAGGCGGATTCTGGTGCCAGTTGCTCATGTACGCTTTCTGTCCTACTTGATACTCTCCAGTTCGTTCTCCATCGCGTCGAATACCGAACCTGACGGGGCGACGGGCATAGGGGGAGGGGGAATAGCGGGGGGCACCGGAGCGACCTCTGCCTGAAGGGGGGACTCCTCTGTCGTCGCGGCTGGAGTTGGCGTGTCTACAGGCGGTATGGGACTATCGCCAGGCGGCTCCGGAGTGTCCTGCTTGCGTATTTCCGCGTCCATCTCCTCCATGATGTCTTCTGACTTCTGATAGGTCAGCTTCTTGCGCAGTTCGCTCAAGGTGGCGTCCTGGTTCGACAGGTAATCATCGACATCGAGTTTCAGGCGCACGAACGCGCGAAGTTCAGGGGGCGTCCCCTTTTTCACCTTGACGATCGACTTCTTGTCGAGTGAGGCATGATTGAGGATGAAGGTATCCAGCTCCTCGCCGCGCAGGAAAAGGTCCACAAGCCGGCGCTGCTTGATGTTGCTTTGGTCGTAGCGGATTTCCTCGGTGATGATGCGTTGATGGCTGCGGCGGATAAGCGTGGCCATCTGGTTGACGGCCTGCTGGCGGGCATCCTCGATGGAGGCGAACTCATCGCCCTCGACGGAGGTCCCATAGGAATAGAAGGAGGTTGCCTGCCTACCGGGGTTCATGTACCAGGATGGTATATTGTAGCCAAGGTCCCCTTTGTCGGCCTGGATGCCGCCGGATGTGAAGAGATACCCGAGGTAGAACTTCAAACAGGTGCTAGCCAGCGTCTTGAGCAGAGTGAGAGCCAGGATTTCCATTAGGTACCTCCCGTTGTTGACGTATTGATGCCGACGGTGGGAAGTGTAGACGTATTTTCTCGAAAATCAAGTGTGGTGTTCAAGAATACCGCCGGTCATAAAACAAAAAAAAGCGGGCCTTCCGAGGAAGACCCGCTTGGATGACGTCACCCTGGATTAGAGCGTGTGTCCTGCGACGGTGCAAGTCGGGTTCGCACCCACGGCGCCATACGTATAGGTGCCAGACGCCGGGCATGACGGTGCCGACTTCATGTAACCATTCACATCGGCATCCACCACGGCATCCCCGTTGCCAAGATTGGTGGCCATGGCCAACTGTTCCTTGCCGGAATCGATCTGGCGGAGGTTGTTGATACAGGCGTTCTGACGAGCCGAATTACGCGACTTGACGAATGACGGAATCGCGATAGCGGCCAACAGGCCGATGATGGCGACCACGATCATGATCTCTACCAGTGTGAACCCCTTGTTCATCTTCTTCATCGCATTCCTCCTTGTTCGTTTTGGGCTGCGAGTGCCCGTTTGCAAGTTTGCTCGCCACAGTGGCGGGCTGCAATAGTATAAGCAAACGCTGTGCCAATATCCGGAGTCAGGGTATGGATGCTGTGCCATCAGGGCAAAACTGATGTGTTTGTTGGTTTTTTCACAGTTATTGCACTTATGACAGCGGATTGGTGGCATTATGAGCGAATCGATGTATTTGCAAAAGTGATTATTATATTCGCAAAGATAGGAAGAATAATTAAAAACGAAGAAATAATTTGCATCTCTGTCTTCTTGTATTCTAAATTATGACACATCGAACATCCAGCAACCAACGCCCAAGTTGGGGAGCATTCCCTTGTTGGGCGTTGAAATGAATTGAAGTTATAGACAGGTTAGCCGCCGCCGACCGCGGTGGGCAAAAACGAGTTGGTAACTTTCTTCAGGAGATCGGTGGACGACTACGGCGACGACTACGGATCACGAGGAGAGGGAAATCGTCAGTCGTAGTCGTCGCCGTAGTCGTAATCCGAAACTGTGCCAGAATGCCCAAGTTATAGACAAGTCAACCCAGCGATGCGATCAAAATCTCGCCTGACAGGCGTATGGGAACGCAGGTGGTCAGGGAGTTTCGAGGTTGCGGGATCCCCGGTATGCGCACGGGAATGTATTGGCTGGTCCAGCCAACGGTATCCCGCCTTGATCGCTCGACCAGGATGGTGACGGGGTTGCCGATGAAGGTATTGGCGAATTCGCGGCGTTTGGTCTTGCCGATGGCGATCAATTCCGTTGCCCGCTGCTTCTTGATGCTGGCGGGAACCTGATCCGGCATGTCGGCTGCCGGGGTTCCTCGCCGGGGGCTGTACGGGAAAACGTGCAGATTGCTGAAGGGCAGGGCACGGACCAGGTTGAGCGTGTTCTGGAACGCCCGGTCGTCCTCGCCCGGGAAGCCGATAATCACGTCCGTGCCGAGTCCGATATCCGGCATTCTGGCGACGGCGTACTCGGCCGTTTTCCGGAACCAGGCGGCCGTGTAACGGCGGCGCATGCGCCGCAAAACCCCGTCATCGCCGCTTTGCAGCGGCAGATGCAGGAAACGGCACAGCTTTCTCGAGCCGGCCATGAAGTCGATCACCTCGCGTTCGACGGTCGTCGTCTCGATCGACCCGATGCGGATCCGTTCGAGTCCGGCGATCGGTTCCGTGCGCTCGAGCAGGTCGATCAGGCTGTAGGGTGGGGCGTGGTAGCAGCCGAGGTTGGCTCCGGTAAGGGTGATCTCGCGGTACCCGGCGTCGACGAGCCGGTGGATGTCTGCCAGGATGTCCGGCAGCGGCCGGCTGACCGGGGTGCCGCGTGTCTCGGGCACAATGCAATAACTACAGCCGAAATCGCAGCCGTCCTGCACCTTGACGAGTCCGCGTGTTGTGTCGAAAACCGCAGTGGCGGGAGGTTTGCTTTCGCCCGGATTGGTGGAAATGGGGGCGGGGACGATCCCGAATTCGGACGCGAGCCTTTCCGGCAGG
Organism: uncultured Victivallales bacterium; assembly: GCA_964652765.1. Classification (GTDB taxonomy): domain Bacteria; phylum Verrucomicrobiota; class Kiritimatiellia; order UBA8416; family UBA8416; genus UBA8416. The sequence goes on from CAZZBA010000082.1 coordinate 7,110, forward strand.
CCGAATTTCTGTGCCTGTCCGGCGATCAGGTCCGCTCCGGTGGCCGCTTTCAAGGCTTCGCCGTCGTGCTCCACGGCGCAGCCGGCCAGGATGACCCGCCGGGCTCCCTCGCGCCGCAGGCGGCGGGCCCAGCGGGCGCAGTCGCGTTCGGCATGATGAGTGATGGTGCAGGTGTTGATTACTGCGGCATCGCACGGGCCGCCTGCCTCCGTCACCAGCCAGCCAGCCGCCTCGAACTGGGCGGCGATCCGGGCGGTTTCCGCCTGGTTCAGCCGGCACCCGATGGTCTTGAAGCTGATTACTGGTTTGGTGAGCGGCATTGGTCTATTCCAGCACGGCGCCGGTGCTGGCGTTGCGGACCATTTTGGAGTAGCGCTTGAGGTAGCCGGTCATCGTGCGCGGCGGCGGCGGGACAAACGCCGCCTGGCGCCGGGCGATGGTCTCCTCGTCCAGGCAGGCCTCCAGTGAACGCTCGGGGATGCTGAGCCGGATCCGGTCGCCGTCCTCGATCAGGGCGATCAGTCCGCCTTCGGCCGCCTCGGGGGATACGTGGCCGATGCAGGCACCGCGGGTGCCGCCGGAGAAACGTCCATCGGTAATCAGCGCGACGCTCTCGCCCAGCCCCTGGCCCATGATGTAGGATGTCGGTGCCAGCATCTCTTGCATGCCTGGCCCGCCCTTGGGCCCCTCGTAGCGGATGACCACGACATGCCCGGGCTTGACCTTGCCGGCGAGGATGCCTTCGCAGGCCTCCTCCTGGGAATTGAAGGTGATCGCCTTGCCCTCGAAGGTCTGCATGCTGGCGGCCACGCCGGCCTTCTTGACCACCGCTCCCTCCCGAGCCAGGTTGCCGTGCAGGACGGTCAACCCGCCGTCGGCCGAGTAGGGGTTCTCCAGGCCATGGATCACGGCGGGGTCCTTGACGGTCGCGCGCGACACATTCTGCCAGATGGTCTTGCCGGTAACCGTGATGCAATCCTTGTTCAGCAGTCCCTTGATCCCGCCAATGGTGCGCAGGATGGCGCTGATCCCGCCGGCCCGGTCCACGTCCTCCATATGGAAAGGCGATGAGGGCGAGACCTTGCAGATGTTCGGGCATTTGCCGGAAATCACGTTGATGCGCGCGAGGTTGTAATCGACACCGGCCTCGTGGGCGATGGCGAGGGTGTGGAGGACGGTGTTGGTGCTGCCGCCCATGGCCATGTCGAGCGCGAAGGCATTGTCGATAGACTTTTCCGTGACGATCTCGCGCGGGAGCGGTCCGCCGGCCAGTGCCATTTCCACAATGCGTCTGGCGGCCTTGCGGTAGAGAGTCTTGCGTAGCGGGTCGACGGCCAGGATAGAGCCGTTGCCGGGCAGTGCGAGACCGATCCCCTCGCAGAGGCAGTTCATGGAATTGGCCGTGAACATGCCCGAGCAGGAACCGCAGCCCGGACAGGCGTTCTCCTCGATGCAGGTCAGCTGGCTGTCGTTGATCTTCTTCATGCCGTGGGCGGCGACGCCTTCGAACACGCTGATCAGGTCAACAACTTTGCCGTCGGGCGTCCTGCCCGCGGCCATCGGCCCGCCGCTGACGAACAGGGTCGGGATATTGGCGCGCATGGCCCCCATGATCATGCCGGGGACGATCTTGTCGCAGTTCGGGATGCAGATCACGGCATCGAAGCAGTGCGCCTTGAGCATGGACTCGACGGAATCGGCAATGATCTCGCGCGAGGGAAGGGAGTACTTCATGCCGGCATGGCCCATGGCGATACCGTCGCAGATGCCGATCGTGTTGAACTCGAAGGGTACTCCGCCCGCTTTCTCGATCTCGCGCTTGATCAGCTTCGACACCTGGTCGAGATGGGCGTGGCCGGGAATGATCTGGTCATAGGAATTGCATACGGCAATGAACGGTTTTGAGAAGTCGCCGGATTTCACGCCGGTTGCCCGGAGCAGGCTGCGGTGCGGTGCTCGTTCCCATCCTTTTTTGATCTGGTCGCTGCGCATGGTCGCTTTCCTTTCGAGGTACGGTTGTTAAAATCGGATCCTAATTAACACGAAATGCACCGGAATGCAACCGTAGCAGTTGACGCGGGGCTGACAATCTGGTTTGCTTGGCACTTCTACGTTGGCCTCCACCGGCACGAGGCCGGTGGGCGGCATTGTAGCTACAGGGAACGCGAATGCGAAAGATCGGTGAGATTGAACAGGCGGAGCGGGCGGCGGTATTTTCGGATTACCTCTACGCGCAGGGGATCACGACCTCGGTGGAGCGGACGGATGCCGGTGCGGGCGAGCTTTGGGTGCATGACGAAGGCACGCTGGAAGCGGCGCGTGCCGCCTTGTCCTCTTATCTCGAGGATCCGGGGCACGCACGCTATGCCACCGCCGGCAAGGCGGCCGATGAACGACGGCGTGAGCAGAAGCGCGAGCAGGCCGGATCCCAGCGCAACCTGCATGACCGCCGCCACATCCTGGGCGGCCGTTTCTGGCGAGGGGTGCCGCTGACCCGTCTGCTGATCGTCCTGAGCGTGGCGGCCACGGTCTTCGGCGGCCTCGGCAGCGGAACGCGGCTGGAGCAGTGGCTGTCGATCACCGAATACGAGTTGGGTGAAGGCGGTCCGGTCTTCGATACGGCCTTGCCGGAAATCGCGCATGGTCAGGTCTGGCGCCTGCTGACCCCGGTTTTCCTGCACGCGACGTTGGCTGGCGGCCTAGGTATCCTGCATTTGCTGTTCAACATGCTCTGGTTGCGCGATCTGGGCGGCATGATCGAGAACGCACAGGGATCATCCGGGCTGCTGCACAAGGTGGTGGTGATCGGAATGCTTTCCAACCTGTTGCAGTTGGCCGTTGGCGGCCCGTCCTTCGGCGGGATGTCCGGCGTGGTGTTCGGGTTGCTCGGCTACATCTGGGTACGGGGACGGCTGGATCTGACCAGCGGGCTTTATGTGCATAACCAGACTATGATGATGATGACATTCTGGTTTTTCCTTTGCCTGACGGGGACGATGGGGGCGATCGCCAACGCGGCGCATGCTGGCGGCTTGTTCGCTGGCATGGCATGGGGATGGCTGGCGGCCTGGCGGGTGAATACACGACGGTGAGCGTGGGGACTGAACTGAAAGCTGGGGATTCATCCATATTGACCGGGGATGACGATCACCGAATCCCGAGCCGCCTTTGTCCTTCCCGGTGCCAGTACTGCAGATCGGCGTGATCCGGGAAATGACGCAACCCTTCCGCATAGATCGACACGGCCTCCTCGATCTGGCCATTTGCCCATATCAGCGAGGCGAGTGCGGCGTAGGTTCCCGCCTGCGGGTTACTGCGGATCGACGCACGGAAATCCGCCACTGCCTGTTTCAGATTCCCCAGGTCCTTAAGGATCAGTGCCCGGTTGTAAAGAGCCACGGCATGGTCTGGCTGCAGCAACAGTGCCTGATCGATGTGCCTCAGCGCCGCATCAAGCTCTCCTGAACGGGCATGCAGGACGGCAATATCTACCCATGGTTCGGCATACGAAGGATCCGCCTGGCTGGCATCCTCGAGGCAGGATAGCATTTCCGCCGCGGTCATCTGGTCCTGGCGCAACATGGCCCGGCTGCGTAGCAGGCTGGCGCGGTCCCGCGTTGATAACGCGCCTGTCGCTCCCCATCGGGTCTCGATAAAACCGATCAGGGCTTCGGCCCCGGCATGATCGCCATGGTTGATTCGGGCCGCCAGCAGGTTTAAATGTGGGCGCAAAGCCGGATGAGGGGCGTCCCGCACCGTGGCCTCGAAAAGCGTGAGATTGCTGTGCCAGGCAGGCAGGCGGATCCACGTCCGGGTTGTCAGTAGCAGCAGTGCCGTAATCACAATGCCCATGAAGAGCAGGCGTTGCGATCTCCTGGATGCCTTCTGAAGAAGGTATGCCATACCCAGCGCCACAATCCAGGCAATCCCGGCCATCGGCAGGTAAAGGAATCGTTCCGCCATGTACTGCATCATCGGGACGAGATTTGATATGGGAAGAAGCGAGGCGGCAATCCAGATGAATGGGAATCGGCAGGGCGGGTGGCTGCAGGATAGCCAGACGGCTACCGCGGCCATGGCTAGGAGAGCCAGCCAGTTAGTTGTGATCAGGGCTGCCGATGGAACTGGCAGGTCTAGCAAATGGATGTAGTCAGCGAGGAGCGTAACCGGCAGGGCGATGAGCTGCACATACTGCATGAACACGGGTCCCATCAGCATGAGTGTCCGCCCAGTTGATCCAGCCAAGGGTGTTGTCTGGGCGGTTTGCCCTATGAACCAATGGCGCCAGAGAAGGAATATCGCGGTAATCGCGATAATTGCGAGGGTGTGCAGCAGGCGAACACGCCAGGGAGACCGATCGGGGCGAGCGAGCGCAAGACAAGGCAGCACGACAACAACCTGCTCCTTTACCAGGCAGGCAACCAGATGGAAAGCGCCTGCCGCCATTGTGCAGCCACGGGTGACGGTTCTGGCGTCACGCAACAGAACCAGGGCCCCTGTCAAGGCAAAGAGCGTTGCAAGCAGGTCATCGCGCCCCTTGATCCAGGCCACGGCTTCAGTCTGTACCGGATGTAGCAGGAAGAACAGGCTGCCTGCCAGGGCTGCGGTTACACGAGCCGGATGACCGCGGAGTAGCCTTATGCCCACGAGATAGACAAGCATGCTGTTGAGGGAATGCAGCAGGATGTTATGCAGATGCCACCATGCGGCATTTAAACCTGCCAGTTGGTAGTCGAGCAGGTAGCTCAGGTTCCGCAGGGGGCGGAAGACGCGGAAATCCCCAGCAAGACGGGGTTCAGACATGGTCCGGATGTCCGTGAAGTATTGCGGGATCATATGCCAGTCGCGAATGGCGGGGTTCCCGAGGATGAATTCGTGATCATCCCAGACAAACTCGGACCGGAGTGTGGTCCCGTAAACGAGTAGTCCAGTCAAGAGCAATATGACCGAGACGCCGAAATGCATCCTTGTCACTACAGTCGGTGGCGGCCCCGGCTGTTGTTCTGCTATGGGTTGGTTGAATCGGGTATTCATTGAAGTGGCATCACTCCGAGAGACGTTCGTTTTTCATTCAATGCGGAGCATGCCAGAGTGAGATTGGAAATAAAAGTAAAAGAAACGCATCCAAGGTTGACCTTTATACCTTGCGAGGATAATATGAGGTTCGTTGTGTCATTTGTTTCGATGAAATGCCAGGCAGCTGTATCCGCTGTCTGGTTTAGGGGTCAGGTGTCAGCAATGGGGGGTCGCGTGATGAGCGGTATCGGCACGGTTAAGAAATGGTGTTTATGTGTCTGCGTGTTGGTCGGCGGGGCGAGCGTACGTGCGCAGGACGACACCGACCGGCAGATTTCCGATCTGAAAAAAGCCTTCGAGGAAATCACCGAGTCATTTCGTCAACGGATGACCGAGCTGGAGCAGAAGGGCGAGGCTGAGCGCAAGGTGATTGCCGATGAGCGCGATGCGGTGGTGGCCGAGCGCGATGCCGGACGGGTGCAGGTTGAAAGCCTGCAGGCGGCGATCAAGGCACTGGAAAACCGCTTGGCGGAGCGGGATGCGGAACTCGCGGCGGCGCGCGTGGCGCAGGCAGGCAGCGAGGACGCGTTGAGTGTCAAGGATGGCGAGATTGTCCGCCTGCAGGATGCGCTGGCCGAGTCTCAGCAGGGGAATGCGCGCGAACGGTTCGCGCTGGCCTACAATCTGGGCAGCGTCTACAAGGCGGCACGCCAGTATGACCGGGCGGAAGCGCAGTTCCTGAAGGCGCTGGAGATGAAGGCCGACGATGCGCCCCTGCATTACAACCTGGGGATCCTTTACGACGACAATCTCGGGGATGCCAAGAAAGCCCGCCTGCATTACGAGCGCTTCCTGGAGCTGGCTCCCAGTGATCCGGACGCGCCGAACGTGATCAAGTGGCTGAAGGAACTGTAAGCACAAAAAAAGGCCGGCACGGGTTGCCCCGTGCCGGCCTTGATGCATCCCTCGCTTAGACAAGCCCCTGGTCGAGCATCGCGTCGGCCACCTTGACGAAGCCGGCGATGTTGGCACCGGCGACGTAGTTGCCGGCGAAGCCGTACTCTTCCGCGGCCGCCACGCACTGTTCGTGGATGGCCACCATGATCTTGTTCAGCTTGCTGTCGACTTCCTCGCGCGGCCATTTCATCATGGTCGCGTTCTGCGACATTTCCAGCCCGGAAGTGGCAACCCCGCCCGCATTGGCCGCCTTACCCGGTCCGTACAGTATCCGCTTCTCGACAAACAGGTCGACCGCTTCCGGTGCGCTCGGCATGTTGGCCCCTTCGGAAACCAGCATGCAGCCGTTCTTGAGCAGTGCCTTGGCATCCTCGCCGCTGATCTCGTTCTGCGTGGCGCTCGGGAAGGCGCAGTCGCAGGCGATGCCCCACGGGCGCTTGTTCTCGTAGTATTTCGCTCGGAAGTGATCGGCGTACTCCTTGATCCGCCCGCGGCGGACGTTCTTGAGGTCCATCACCCAGGCGAGTTTTTCGGGCGTGATGCCATCCGCATCGTGGATCGTGCCGGTCGAATCCGACAGCGAGACGCACTTGCCGCCGAGCTGGTTGACCTTCTCCACCGTGTACTGCGCCACGTTGCCGGATCCCGAAACCACGCAGGTCTTGCCTTCCAGACTGTCACTGCGCGTCTTGAGCATCTCCTGGGCGAAGTAGACGCAGCCGTAGCCGGTGGCTTC
>CAZZBA010000083.1:0-13744 GCA_964652765.1 uncultured Victivallales bacterium
CGACTACTTTGAATAAACTGTGAAGACAACGTTCTTGGGGGCGAAGGGCTCAATGGTCACCTTGTTTTGCCCTGCGACCAGATGTGGCGTCACCTCCAGACGGAAGGGTTTACCAATGAATCCGCCGGCATACTTGCCATTAATCGTCACGCGAGCAGCCTCTTCAGGCACAAGCTCATCCATCTCGATAAAGATACGAACCTGATCGAGCTTGACTGTCGCAGGCATGTCACAGACGCCCACGAAGGGGTCGCCCTTAACAGGACTGACAGCCACACGTTTCTTCTTAGCATTATTGCCTGCAGGGGCAACGCCATTCGTCACTGCAGGGGGCTCAACTGGCGCGCTGGGAATGATCAGAGAGACAGGAGTCTCCCCTCGCACCACGCGGATCGGCTCATACAGGGGTTTGAGTGTACCATCCAGACGGCGCGGCAGTTGCCGCTTCTCCTTCTGGAAAACCAGCACGACGCTTTCAGAAGGCTCAAGCGTGAGATCCACCTCTACCTGTTTCGGGCCTAGCCGTTTGTAGGGAATGGAGGTCAGCTCATTTCGCAGAGCATCCCAGCACTCGGGTTCACCTGCTGCAGCAATGCGGAATGTTAACGACCGCACATCCCCCGTGTAATTCTGGTTGCAGACAAGGAATGTGTCGCAACCAGCCTTCACGCGATGCAACACATGGAGCCAGTTTCCTGTATCCCCTTTGACCACCTGCAAAGTGGGCGCTATCCCGGCATCCCGGGTCAATGCAGCCGTGATATCGGCCACAGAGGGCTTCTCGGACAGGAAATAGGCGCGTCCCCCTTGCGGGTTCGTATGACACGCCTTCGTACCGGCAACGGGTTGCTCACCCCAGATGGCCTTGCATAAGGCGGCAACATCCGGGGAATTCTTACCCAGGGTTGCAGACTTTGCCGGCAGGAACCCATAACCTACCACCACGCCGCCCTTGTCAAAGAAGGCCTTTGCCTTTTCAAGCGAAGCATACGAGATGACCTCCACGGGCGGGACCACGAGGATCGGATAGGTCTCCTTATGAAGCTTGATTCCCTTATCTGAAAGGGTCGCATCGTTTTCGAACGCGTCATAGTTCACCCAGTCACAGTCGTAGAGCGCATCCTGGAGCGTGCTGGTCATCTCTTCGGGACGGACAGCCTTCCCGGAGTGAACACTCTGCCCGACATGCAGGAAAGCAACGGGACAGACATGACGTCCGCCTGTCAGCAGAAGGCTCAGGCGGCTGGTGTAATCAGACCAGACGCGATAGAGCGGCCAGCGGGGCTCGAATCCCCCATTGTTGAAGTAAGGCGGATAGTCGCCATCAAAGGGTGCACGCGGATTAAAGGAGTGGGGAATCAGGAAATTGACGCCACGGACCTGATGCCAATCAGCCAACCACTTCATTTGAGGATAGGTCACCCTCTGCCCATATCCGCCGAATATTTCACAGAAGGCGATATCATCGGCTTTGTTGTAGGTGTGCGAGATCGAACTCGCGATCTTGGGCATCTGGTAACACCCCATCTTGCGCTCCCCAGGATAGAGTTGATTACAGACCAGATCGATACCGCCCATATCACTGTACTTCTGCAACTGCATCATATTACCGCCGGACATGCCACGGCTGAATATATCATTGTTGTGCTCCATGAAGTGTCCCATGGAATACACCTTGCGCTCCTGGCACCATTTGGACATGCCGCCGTACATGGTGCGGCCCCACGAATCAGCGAAAACGTTCAAATAGGTCTGGAACGCTGCAATCTGCTGGTCCCCCGCCAGCTTGAACTTATAGCCAACCAGCAGTGTCGCCAAATCAAGCTTGCGCTCCGCAATCAGCCTGGGCACGTCGCTGCCCCAGTCTCCCTGGGTCTCCGGCTCATCGTAGAAGTAGCCCACGATGGTCTTGCCGAAATCCGCCTTGAAGCGGTCGAAATGGGGCTGGTAGACCGTCTTGATAAACCACTCGACACAATCCGGACTGGCTCCGTCAACCGAGATATACTTCTTCTGACCGCCCTGGATCCCATTGAATCGCCAGGTAAACAACATGACCTTCCATTGGCCTTGGGGAACCTCCCACGATAATGTCCCGTCCTTGACAGACGATGCCAGGTTCACCAGCGTATCGGCATCAATGGCATCTCCCTCAACCACGCGACCCGCCACGACAGCGACCCGGTTAGAGGGAGCATATCCGGCTTCGCTCAAGATCTTTGGCCCCTCGACCGTGACAGCCGAAGCTTCAAGCCGCTTGCTGCCATATTGCGGCGGTACGCGTCCGCCCATCATCTGACTGGGCCACCACCAGTCGTCATAAATGATCATGGTCAGATTATTTTTCCGGGCAAACTGCAGGCAGATGTCCAGATCCCGGTACCAGCCCTCCCCCAGCCAATCCTTGTGTGGACGGGGTTCGGCCGTAAAAGTACCATTCCCTCCATCCACAACATTCTGCAACTCCTTTTCCAATTGTTCCTTTGTCTCGTCGCCATGCATCCAGAAGAGCGGGCCTGTCAAGCGGCGCGCCTCCATCGGCAACGTGCGGAACTGGTGTTCCACCTGCTCTATGGCAGGCTCCGCCTGAACCCACAACCCCAGACTTGCACAAGCAGACACCATCAATAGATTCAGTTTCTTCATCATTTTCCTCCCCCAATATTTTTGGCCTTCATCTATCCCTCTTTTTCCAAAAGGCCAACCGAAACGTCGTTCTCCTGCGGCAACCGGGCGCATCTGCGATTCGGTGTGCATCTTGCCGCCCGCCGACCTTGCGTCGGTGGAGGGAGACGTTGGGTAGTGGCCGAAGGGGATCCACTACCCACGCCTGGGTTTGGCCGTTATGATCCTATATCCGTTGCTGGCCAGAAGATCATAAGGCCGGCCGCACCACTTCAACCCCCTGCGGAACATCGATCTGAACTCCCGCGCCGTCCCACTTCACCGTGACATCCCCTTGGGGCGCGGGATAGACGACAGCGTAGGCCTGGCCGGACTGATAGGGATCAATACTTAGCTTTGAACAACCTGGTTCAAGAATCTTGATCCCGGCCAGTCCGGTGATCAGGAATTCGGCGGCACACCCGCTCCAGGCATGGGAGTGGGTCCGCTCGAAACCGTGCCAACAACCGTCCCGCCACGAACCATTCTCGTACCATTCCTCGGTACAGGACGTGAACCCCCGGTCGAGCATACGCCGGCCCCAGCGATCCTCGATCAGGCGCAGCGCAAGATCCGTCCGCCCCCGTCTACGCAGAGCCTCAAGAACCACGACCATGAAGAACGGCTGGGCTTCGGTGGTCTTCACGCAACACGCGTCGAAAACGATATCGATGATCTGATCGCCAGCCTTGCGGTCCACACAGTCAAACGCGATCGCGGCTGCATTGCCGTGCTCACTGCATCGATCGGAGCGTACGCCGCCGGAAACCGCATCCACCACCAAGCCGGTCCCGGGCTGGAGGAAGGTGCCGGCAAACGCGCCGCGGACACCCTTGGCCGCCAAACGGTAGGTCTCTTCCGCCCACCGGTCCTGCTTGACGGACGCAATGGCGGCCGCCGCATCGCAAGCCCCGGCGAAAATCGCGTTGTACGGCGCGCTGACACCCTTTTTGTCGATGTGGGCCCAGTCGATAAAGATCCAGCCGAACAGGGAATCGAGAAGTCCATCGCCGTTGATCCGCTCCAGGTGCGTCCGCATGACGCGTTGCATTTCCGGATAGCACTCGTGGAGGTAGCGCACGTCACCCGTGTAGGCGTAATGCCGCCACAGGGCGATCACCCACCAGAGCGAATAATCGGGAATATCGTTCTGCCAGTCCTGGCTGGCCACGTTCGAGATGTTGGCGATCAGGCCAGTCGGACGGGTATTCATCGCCGCCTGCCGCAGGAACTTTCCGGGCAGCTTGGTATCACCGAAACAGGCATAGATACCGGGCACCGTCACCGCCGCGACATCGCCGAGCCACTGGGCCTGTTCACGGAACGGGGTATCCATGAGCGACTCAATCGAGCAGAGCTCCAGGGTTGTACGGCAGATACCGAATATCTTCTCCAGGCGTTCTGTCCCGCGATAGGCACCGCGTTTCGTGTAGGGATAGTTAACCTCGATGGCACGTATGGCGCGAAGCCGCAGGCCGGCTTCGCAGTACTTGACACGGAGGCGCAGATAGCGGAAGGAACGCCAGACCATCGGGCGGAACACGTTCTGCCCCTCGGCCAGGATGACGTGATCGCTGAACGGACACTCAATGGTATTGTTGAAATGACCGTCCACCAGCCGCTCGGCATAGCCGATCTCAATATGGGCACCGGCGGGGGCCTCCACATCCACCTCGGCATATCCCGTCAACACGCGGCCAAAGTCCAGCGTCAGGCACGGGTCGTACCGGCCGTCGGTGACACCGTCCTGATGACGATCACTACAGGCCAAAAAGGTCCAGCCCTCCGCTTGCAGCAAATGACCGGAATCCCCGATCTTCGCCCAATCGAGGGGACGGCCGACCTGGGACAAGGATACCGAAAGGTCGTTGGAACGATGGCGGTTGGCCAGATCGAGACACTCTTCCACAGACTGGATCGACTTGGGGTAAACTTCGCCGAATGTCAGGAAGTCTATGTCGCGAGGGACCATCCGGCACCAGGGCATGGCCGGCACACCGTTACCCGACCGATCGGAGACAACGGTTGGCGCCTGCCAGCCGCCGGCATCAAATCCCGTCTCTCTCCAACCAGCCGGCATGGCCCGCAGATCGACATGCTCCTGGAAAGGGCCGATCTTGTTCGCACCGCAGAAATGCGTATCGGCCCGCCAGGCGTTACCCACCATCGCGCGCCAATTGGAGCCGGTAGCACAACGCGTCACTCCCTGGCCGTCGACCAGCTCTGCCAGAAGTCCGCCACTGGCGAAAGCCTGCACGCCGTGGTGATGGACCACCACGGCGATGCAGTTGCGTCCGCCGCGCAGATATGGAGCCAGGTCTCGCTCATCATAATACTGGTGGTACGGTTGTGACTGCGGGGGACCATCGCCCAGCAGGACGCCATTCACCCAGACGCGGTAGCGCGTATCGGCACTGATGAAAAGGCGCGCATTGCCGGGGCAATCGATGTCAAACTCACTGCGAAACAGCACCCAGGCATTTCGTTGGGGCGCATCCGCATGCCAGATCCATCTGGCCGCCCAATCGCGTGATCTCGGGAAATTTACAAGTGGTAAGTTCTCCTTCATGGCATCATCTCTTGGTATGTCTTCACTTCCCGAGAGCCTTGCGAACCTCATCGTCCACCGGCGTCAGTTCAATCGCCAGCAGCTTCAGGCCGCGGATCGCCTTTTCGTCCAGCCGTTCAGCCACCACCTTGAGCATGTGCTCGCCAGCCTGGTCAATGTGGAGCCGCCCCACCCGGCTGCGCACCAGCTGGGCCCGCCACTCGTTCTCGACCGCGCCCAGGTCGCGGATCCCTACCGTGGCACTGAGGTCCACCGCCCCGAAGCTGACCTTCACATCATGGTTGCCGAACAATTCCAGGTGCCGGGGATTCGCCCGGGTCACGGCCACCACCTCGTAGTCGCCGGGCGTCTTCACCCGGAAGGTCCACTCCACGCGGTTTCCGGTATCGTGCCACCCGTCAACCATTCCGTCCTGCCGCACCACGATCCGACCCTCGGTCCGGCCGGCCACCACGGGCAGGCTGATCGGGGCATTTCCCTCCTGGATCACCAGTTGCTCGACATCGGGTGCACCATCCAGCGTCACAGCCACGACCGACACCAGTGCCTCGGGAGCCTTGGCAGGCAAGCTGAAGGCCACCGTGTCCCCTGCCTGGGTGAACCGGACCGGCTGCTGCGGCACCCCCAGGATGCGGGCCGAGCGAACCTTGTTCCGCAATCCGTACACCTTCAGCTCGCTCTCCGGCCATTTCTTGATCATCAAATAGATGGTCTCGCCCTTGCAGGTCACCCGCCCCCAGGAGGGATCGGTGAAGAAGGGGCTTGCCGACGAACCATAGACGGCCTCGCCATTGCGCTCCAGCCACGCACCCACCTGCTTAAGCAGGTCCACGCTCGGCTGCGGGATCACCCCTTCGGCGGTCGGGCCGACATTGAGCAGGTAATTGACACCTTTGGACGCGCAGTTGACCAGCAACTCCAGCAGGTAATCAAAGGACTTCCAATTATGGTCATCCTTGCGATAGCCCCAGGTATCGTTCAGGGTCGCCGGAGTCTCCCACGCGCCCTTGACCTTGCCGGCGGGATGCTCGTTATCCCCCAGACTGCCGTAATCGCCCACGTCGTGCCCGACGCGACCGCTGACCAGGCAGGCCGGCTGGAGGCTGTGCACCAGGTCGCGCAGGCTGCGGCTCTGCTCGGGCGTGATCGCCACCGGGGTATCGAACCATATCAGACCGATCGGGCCGTAGTTGGTCAGCAGCTCGGTCAGGTTCGGCTTCACCACCTCGTCGAGGTACTTCTGGAAATCCTCCGGCGGGCGCGCGTAGCTGAGCCACTCGGGACCGGTACCGATCTCGTCCCAGTGGCCGGCGCCGCCGGGGGCATGCCAGTCCAGCGCCTGCGAGTAGTAGAAGCACATCTTGATGCCGCGCTGGTTGCAGGCCTCAGCCAACTCCTTCATCGGGTCGCGCCCGAACGGTGTCCGCTTGACGATGTTGTAGGGGTTGCTCGGCGAGTCGAACATGCAGAATCCCTCGTGGTGCTTGGCGGTGATCACCAGGTACTTCATCCCGGCCAGCCGCGCCAGCTCGGCCCATGCCTCGGCATCGAACTTCACCGGATTGAAATCCTTCGCCAGCGCCTCGTACTCCGCGATGGGAATCTTGCCATTGCGCATGATCCACTCGCCAATACCCGACACCTTCTGGCCCTTCCACTCACCCGCCAGGCTCGCATAAAGCCCCCAGTGAATGAACATCCCGAACCGCGCCTCATTCCACCACTGCAACCTTTCATCAGCCGTCATCATCATCGTTTCCTCATTTCTTAATCATTACCACGCTTCAAAAAAACCTGATCACATCCCTACAGCCTGTAGCTCTAAAGTACCGGCGCTCAACCACAGTATCCAACCTCCCATCACTCTTCGATTAACCGCACGGTCGTCTTGCCCTCAGACCGTCCGACTTGCCGGAGAATCTCCACGCCGGGACCCGGGATCCGCCCCAGGTAATCCGGTCCGACGTTCAGCAGGTAATTGATACCCCGCTCGTTCAGATGCGTTTTCAACGCCAGGACTTGCTCGGCCGTCTTCCAGTTCTGGTCGAAGCTCTTGTAGCCCCAGGTGTCATTCAGGGTTGCCGCAACGTGGATCTCCTGCCCCGGCTCCACCTCGACGTGGACGACCGGACGTTGCACCTCGACCCAGACGTTCAATCCGATATCGCCGCCGCCACAGGGCATCGATTCCGACGCATCCCGGCTGGGCGTCGTCCAGGCAATATTGTATGCATTCATGTTAGTATAGATCCGTATAGGAATAGGGCCGCGGGAACCGGCTCCAGGCAATGGTCATGTGCAGCAGCAGGTGCCGGGTCATTTTTTCCCTGACTCCAAGGCAGGCCGGGGCTTGATAGAGATTGCGGCACTCCATGGGATCGTCAGTGAGCCGGTAGAGCTCTCCCTTGAACTCGTCGAGACGGCGATCGAGCTGGCGGAACTCGCCCGGCAGATAGAGGATCAGTTTCCATTCCGGCGTCCGCCACATGACGGCCGGCGCCTTCTCGGTCTCGTGGTAGCCACTGCCGTGGAGTTCTGAAAATCCGCCCAGGGTTGCCGGCGGCGCGAGCAGGCTATAGCCGGAGAGGCGTACATCGGCCGGCTGACCCGTGGCAGCCAGAACAGTCGGCAGCAGGTCGATCAGTCCGCAATTGCGCTCATCCACCACCCCTTGCTGCGTTACCGGGACACCGGCACCGGCAATGATCAGGGGCACGCGCACGCTGGCTTCGTACAGGCTGTACTTGCTGAACCGGTAGCGCTCCCCCATCGAATCGCCGTGATCGGAGGTGAATACGATCAGCGAATTCTCCAGTTCGCCCATGGCCTCCAATTGGTCGATCACCTGCCCGAAAAGGTCGTCCACGAAGGTGCAGGCTGCATAGTAGCGCAGGAGGCTGCGCTTCTGCTGCTCCTCGCTGAAATCCTCCCGCCAGGCGCGCCACTCCTCCACGTTGCGCGGCTGGAGGTAGTGATCGTCGAGTTGCCCCATCGGCACGGGCGTTTCCGGGAGTTTGATATCCTTGATGTCATACATCGCCTCGTACTTCGCCGGCACGTTCAGCAGGGCATGCGGCTTGGTGAACGAAAGGTAGAGAAAGAACGGTTTCCCGTCACCCGGGTTGCGCTGATCCAGATAATCGAGCGCTTTCCCGGTAAGCCACCCTTCCGTGTGCCGCTCAGGCGGAAGCGAGCTGGCAAGCCCCATATAACCGAGAGCGTTCTCACCTCCCGTGCGGATGCCCTCATTCTCCCGGGCCAGCAGCGCCATGGCTTCTGGATCCTCCAGCCCCATCAACGCGGCACCGGGCTCGTTCTCGGCCGGGTTGGGCATGACCGCCTCGGCCCGGACATCGAATCCCCGCAAGGAAGGCTTGGCATGGGGCACTTTGGCGGGGTTGTGCTCGTCGGGAATACCACAATACCAGTGGGTCTTGCCGAAGCCCGCGGTGGCGTAGCCCGCCGCCCGCAGCCGCTCGGCCAGCGTGGCGATCGGCATCTGGTCATCGGTTTCGCACATCTGCGTGTTGTGCCGGACGCCGCACTGGGACGAGTAGAGCCCCGTCATCATCGAGTACCGGCTCGGCACGCACATGGGATTGTTGCAGATGGCCTGGGAGAAACGAACGCCTCTGGCGGCGAGCGCATCCAGGCGCGGGGTTTTGATCACAGGGTTCACGCACCCCAGCGCGTCCCAGCGATGCTGATCCGTCTGAAGCAGGATGATGTTGGGTTTTCTATTCATGATGATGTTACTCCTTGCTAGCATGACAATTTTCATCGACTTTGTCCACGAGGGCCTTCAGATCGAGTGCTGCACCGTTCTCCGGGAACGGATTTTCCAACAGCCACCAGTGCTCGGTAAATGCGGCGCTCGCCCCGGGTGCAAGATCCTCGCGCGGGCCGATGGGCTCCAGCTCCACCGCCGGCACCACTTCCGCCCTGGGGTACCAGATCGAAATCGTCAGCCCGGCCACTTCGTTGTAGACGCGTTCCGGATAGGTGGCAAAGCGTTTCACGAATAGCAGGTCGTGCGGCATCTGGTAGGCGAACCAGCCGGCATGCGAATCAAAACCCAGCTTGGGGTTCGCCGGCACGCCGAGAATCTCGAGAAAACCTTCACGCTCGCGGATGTTGGAATCCACCGGACGGAAGCCGATGGCCGGCGCCTGGCCCGGCGTGTACATCACATACCCGTTCGGGAACTTGCTGAGGGCCGGCGTGAGTGGCACCACGGCAATCCCGCCGTGGCGCGCCAGGGTACGGCTCCAATGACACCAGCGCTTCCGCTCGCCGGAGATGTTCCTGATCGTCTGCGTGCAAGTCAGATGCGAACCGGACGCCGCCAGCCGGAATTCACGCATCAGTTGCACGCCGGTCGCGTGGTCAGGCTGACTCGTCAATCGCGCCGCCCGCGGCCCGATCACCTCCGCCGTCCAAGTCCCCGACCAGAGAACCGCTCGCGGCGGTACCAGGTACTCCGGGCCAATGTCGAAACGTCCCGCCGACGCCTCGGGCCGCGCCTGGGCCGCCGCCGTCTGCCAGTCGGCCTCAGCCGGATGGAGATAGAGCGACTCCTTGCCCCGCCATTCATATTGCAGCACCCGCCCACCCACGTGGTAACCGAGCACCGCCCGTGTTTCGGGATTGGCGAGTTCGATGCAGTCGGGGTAGTTGAGCAATTGCACCCGGCGCACGCCTTCCGCCGCTTGGGCCGGTCCCGTCCCGCTTGAGTTTCCTCTGTTCTTCATCTCGCGTCCCTCACATTCCCTTTCGCTAATTCAAACGCCAGGCGGCTTAAGGCCAGGGATACAATGTAATTCCCGTCCGGGCCGGACCCCTCGTGGGCAGAATCATTCTCAATGATGAAGCGGTTACGGGCGGCGTCCCAGGTCAGGTAATTCTGCCAGAACGTGGCCTTTTGGAGCACAATAGGATAGATCTTGCGACCGTAGTCCAGGTCGTAGGTGGTGTACCAACGCGGCGCCATGTTCACCAAGCCATAGGAACCATTGGAACGTTGACCGAAGAAGAGCCCCCGATGCTCGGCCTTGACCGGCCCCAATTCAAAGAACGATTTGGCATTATAGCTGACCTCGATTCCCTTGGGGCCAATGCCGACCGGGTACAGGCCGCCGTCATGCCCGTACAGCGGCGGCGGGAAAGCAAGGTCGCGCGAGCAACTGCCCATGCCGTAGAGCGAGAGGTAGTACTGTTTTTCGATCACCGGATCGTCGATCTCAATGACATATTTCCAGCTGACAATATCCCTGCTTGAATCCTCTGTGATGCCCAGGCCGACAACGTGGACGGTACCGAGGCCATCAGCGGTAAGCTCATTGCCAGGAATGACGAGGTTTTTGTGGACATGCGAGAGGTGGGCGGCAAGATCGGGGTTCAGCCCGCGGTTGTGGTCCGTGATGGCAAGCCAGTCGTATCCTCGCGTTGCGTACCAGTGGATAACGCCTTCCAGGTTTATATCGCCGTCAGACCTTGCGCTGTGGGTGTGGAGATTCCCCTTGTACCATTTCATCTGACTAGAAGTTGTTTTTTTCATCACAGGCAATACCTGTCTTTAGAGGTTGATTTAACACAGCTGTGAACTTAAGGTTCGACAATCAACAGCCAGCCCTTTTTCGGCTCCACGGGGATCGGCTCGCCAACTGTGAACGTCCGGGCGGCCTGGAACCGCTCCACCTCGGGGGCTGTGATCGTGACGCGGTCGGGTTCAAGCCCCAGCGATTTCCAGTCGATGGCCAGTTTGACTTCGACAGGACTGTCAGCCCAGCTACCGATGGCCACCAGCGCCTTGCCCTCCTTGCGATAGACCGTCGCCAGCACATTTTCATTGTCGGTCTTGACCGGGCAATCGGGATCCCAGTAGCCGATCATCTCGGTCCCCTGCATGCCGAACGTATCCCAGCATTGCCACACTGGCTGCGGATCGCCGCCCCAGCCAAGGCGCGCGGTCATGCCGTACAGCATCCCCAGCCAGCGATTGCCGCCGTTCTGCAGCATCTCGCCCATGACGCCGAAGGGAATCCCGGATACCTCCAGCAGCCAGGTCGCAGGATCGAAGGTGTTGTAGCGGTAGCCCTCGCCCGGCCAGATCCGGTCAAAATACGGGAAGTTTTCCATGAACACCGTCGTCGGCTCGGTATGGCCAAATTGCTTTTCAAACATACCACGCCACATGTGCATATCAATGAGCGGCGCCGGGCGCCGCGCTTCCAGTATCCGGCGTGCCCGCTGAAAAGTCTTACGGCCGATCGAGCTGTCGTCCACATAAATGCCATCCACGCCGCCATCGCTGGCCAGGAAATCCAACCCTTCGAGGAAGAAGTTGTCGAGCCGCGAATCCGGCGTTGTGATGACCGCCAGGTCCAAAACCCCCTCGTAGCGCCCGGTAAGCACCTCGCGCCACGCCGCAATGAACTTCTCTCGCAAATGCTCCATCAGCCACGGGTGCGCGCCCTTGGGATTGATACACGTCGGTGACCCGGGCTCCCCCGGAAAGATGATCTCGCCATTCAGGCTGTGAAAGGCAAAGAGTTCCGGCAAGAGCGAGGTGATCTCCCGCAACGTGTAGTACACCTTCAGGCGAACGTCCTTCGCATGCGCCGCGGCCACGGATTGCTTCAGCAACGGATACGACCGTCCCCAATACGGATAGTTGATAGCCGGATTGGGTTCCTGGTTGTGATGCATGTTCACCACGTTCGCTCCCAGCGGCTTCGCTTGACCGGGATCCAGCATCACCGGATCCCGTGATCCAGGCTGGGAATGATAATAGCGTTCACGCCACTGGGCCTCGGTGTTGAGCAGCTTGAACGGAGTGACCAGCCCTTCGACAATGAACAACTGGCTGTCTCCTGCCCGCATGGTCCGGCCACCCGAACAAACGTTCACCGCGACGGTCTGGTCAGCGACGCGCTTCAGCGTCAGGCCACCCTTCCCTTCATTGCCCCAGGATTCAGGCAGGTTTAGGCCGCAATACTTGTAATACACATTGAGCAGCGGCTTAACGTAGTTGGCACCTTTGAACCGCAACTGCATTCCCCCGTTCACAGCGCCGATAAAATAGGAGTCCTGGTAACAGGTCGTATCCCAGCGCCACTCCAACGCCTCCGGGCACTTGCAACCGCCCTGCCCCAACCCCATGAAATAAGACGCCGCGCCGTTGGCATGTCGCAATCCAAGTCTCACATCCTTGACGCTGACATCCCGCCGCGCGGTCAGGCGCAGGCTCCAGTCAAAATGGCCGTCAAATTCGATCCCGCCGGTGACCTCCACGTCAAACGAGGCGCTCTGTCCATTGGCACGCCAGGTGATGGCGCATGGGGTTTCCTTCTCGAATGTCAACGATCCGAAGGCGATCGGCTCGACACCGCCTGCCCCGTCGATCTCGAATTGCATCGGCGCGGCCAGCAGCTCTAGGGGCTTGTCGACCAGGCGCGTATTGCTGGCGGAGAAGAAGGACTGGATGCGCGCGGGGAGGCCGTTGTCGCCCACCTCAACCGTGCGGCCGAGCAACTGGATCCGGCGTCCCTCGCGCTTCAGTGGGATGAACGGTTTCACAACCTGCTGATCATCGAAACCGATCTTCGAATCCAGCCAGCGCAGGCGCGCCAGCCGTGAGGCATCGGAATCGCCATGGTCGCGCAATACTTCGCCCTGAATCTCAAGCGCCACCTTCACCGTGGCGGGGAGAACGCCGCGCGCAGCGATCGTCACCGTGCCTTCGTAATGGCCACCGGCAGCGGCGGGAACGTCAATACCGATCCACAACGCCTGGATGTTCCCGGCCGGCACGGCGACACTCTTCGCCAGCCGCTGTCCCATGAAATCTACACCGCCGAGATTGAAACAACGGCAGGCGGCGGGGGGAATCTCGCCGGCCGGCCCTTTCAAAGCCGCGAATTCCACCGTCACATCTTCGAGATCCCGTTCGCCAGCCCAAACGCCAAGTTGAAAGACGTAGAACTCGCCTGGCTGAGCCGTACCGGCAAAGCGGGCAAGATGGCGTTCCGGATGGTTAAGCCATTCGGCCGGCACCCCATCGCGCCGGCAGACGGGCTTCTCACGTGATTCCCCGAACACCCAGCAGGCGCTCGGATGACTGCCACGGAATGCCGCCACCGCCCCCGTATCGGCCATTGCCGGCAGCGTGTGGGTCACCGTCTGCTGATGGTCAGCACGCGTGTCGGCCAACGCTTCCTCGGCGGGCACATTGACGCGGTCCTGATTCTTGTTTTCCTCAATACTCATAGATCACTCTTTCGCCATCCGTACTACAATTATCGCTCCAATTCAGCCGCCCTAGCCTTGGCAAGCAGAACGCGCACACGATCACGGTAAGCCTTTTGGCGCTGTTTGGCTTTTTGCCGTTTATGGCCTGCTGAGCAGGGAGGCCGCCCCGGCTTCGGTGTGAAAACGGGTTCAGGAACCGTAAACAGATTGCGCTGCCGGAACGAAGCCGGTGTGACAGCAAGAAGATGGCCCCTGACCGGC
>CAZZBA010000084.1:0-2940 GCA_964652765.1 uncultured Victivallales bacterium
TCCGGAATGAGCTTTGCACCCACGATGCATGCACCAGACAGCCACTGCATATTCGACTGCCCTGAACACATCCAGACCTCGCCCACCAGAATATCCTTAAGGACCTCCTTCTTTCCTTTAGAGTCCGTGATCACCATATCCCTTGACTCAGAACTGGCCTTCATCGCATCAAGTTCAAGCATCCACATGCCGTCTTTTCCTGCAGTGGCTGTTTTCTTCTGCCCCGCGAATTCAACCGTTATCTGTGCACCCTGTTCACTCCAACCCCAGACAGGCACCTTCATCTCACGCTGGAGAATAGCCTGATCGTGAAACGGTGTTCCCATTTCCATCGCCAGCTCGCGCGGCGGCTCTTCAGGCGGCGGATTATAGGCCGCCTCAGCCAAGGACAGGAAACAAAAACATCCAAGCACGCAGACGCCCATGACCGCCAGTATTTTCAACTTAATCATTCACCATCTCCTCTCAATAATGTGATGTATAAGAAATCGCCTTTATTGGCGGTAAGGCACACGCCCGCTGAGACCGTCCTGAAACACCGTTTTCATGGTGGGGATCATGCGGTAAGCTGGCGAGAAGGTCAAGGTCGGTCATAAAATATCTGGTTACGACTGACTAGTTCCGATGCGCAGACCGCGAAAATAGAAATCAGATTCTGACACTTTCGTTCCCCAGGACCCAAACACACTTTCTTCAGTCCCGCAGCCTATCGCTCAATGTCGGGAGGTGGTGATTCCGCATCCAGGCTGAATAGTTGCCAGCAGGCTTTCGCCGACCGGCCTTTTGTTGAGCGAGCGAAATATATTTTCAGAACACGTCCCTGGTCGTCCTCCACCTGATACCAATGCTTGCGGACGTACTGCTCGCCGCTGCCATGACGGCAGGGACCGGTCTCCCGCCATTTACGCTGTATCTTTACAATCCTGAGCTTGGCACCACGCCAGGTGAATTCACGCGGCAACCCGGGCTCCCCCGCCGCCATGCGCCCCGTGTCAAAGGTCGCGGTTCCCGGCTTCAGCGCTTCCGATATGAATTTCTCACTCATACTCCTGGGGGCCTTAAGAATCACATTTCCAGTTGTCCTCGGCGACTGAAGAAAACTCCACATGCTCGAATCCCGTTCCCCACCCTATTCCGCCCCTTGTTCAAAACGCCTGCAACCTACCACCGAACCCTGCCGGGCGCAATGGTTTTGCCGCACAGGATAGTGGGAGGAAACAGGGCTTTTGAGTTAGAACCACTTGAAATCCCGGTTTTTCGCCGTTACACCACAGAATCGGCTTGACCTAGGCGGGCTGGCTTGCTACTTTTTCGCCGGCCATAGACACAACAGGAACGCGAGTTCGAGCCGGATGCGAAATTGTTTTCGCGGCCGTTTGGAGGCGCATACACACACTGCCACCAAGCGCTTTCTTTCCAACGGAAATCCCGTTTGAACGACTGCAATGCAACATAAACAAGGAGGAATGAACAGCATGAGTGTACCAACAACGAACAAGAAACTGATCGCATGGGTGAATGAAGTCGCCGCCATGACGACGCCGGACCAGATCGTCTGGTGCGACGGGTCCAAGGCCGAATATGATCGCCTGATGGGCGAAATGGTTGCCTCCGGCATGGCCATCAAACTGAATGAGAAGAAGCGTCCCAACAGCTTCGCCTTCAACTCCGACCCGTCCGATGTGGCTCGCGTCGAAGGCCGTACCTATATCGCCTCGCGCAAACAGGAGGATGCAGGCCCGACCAACAACTGGATCGATCCGGACGCGTTGAAGCAGACGATGCGCGAACTCTACAAGGGCTGCATGAAGGGTCGCACGATGTACGTGATCCCCTTCTCCATGGGCCCGATCGGCTCGTCCATCGCCAAGAACGCCATCGAGATCAGCGACAGCCCCTACGTCGTGGTCAACCAGCATATCATGACCCGCGTCAGCACGGAGGTGCTCCGCTTGATCGAGAAGACCGATGACTTCATCCCTTGCCTACACTCCGTGGGAGCCCCGCTGCAGCCGGGCCAGAAGGACAGCCGCTGGCCCTGTGCGCCGCTTGACAAGAAGTACATCGCGCACTTCCCGGAAGAGAACCTGATCTGGTCCTACGGCTCCGGCTACGGCGGCAACGCGCTGCTCGGCAAGAAGTGCCTGGCCCTGCGTATCGCGTCGGCGATGGCAGCGCGCGAGGGCTGGATGGCCGAGCACATGCTCATCCTGCGTTTCACCAACCCCCAGGGCAAGAAGTTCCACATCGCGGCGGCCTTTCCGAGCGCCTGCGGCAAGACCAATCTGGCCATGCTACAGTCCACGATTCCCGGCTGGAAGGTGGAAACGATCGGTGACGATATTGCCTGGATGAAACCCGGCAAGGATGGCCGTCTCTACGCCATCAATCCGGAAGCCGGTTTCTTCGGCGTCGCTCCTGGCACCTCCCAGAACTCCAACCCGATGGCACTTGCCAGCATCACGAAGAACGCGATCTTCACGAACGTCGTTGTCACGGAAGACAAAGACGTCTGGTGGGAAGACATGGGCTACGACTGCCCCGGTGGTGGCGGCATCGACTGGAAAAACAACCCTTGGAAGCAGGGCATGAAGGACGCGGAAGGCAAGAAAATCCTGGGTGCCCATGCCAATAGCCGCTTCACCGCGCGTGCCGCGCAGTGCCCGGTTATCTGCGAGGACTGGGAGAACCCCGCTGGCGTACCGATTGACATCTTTGTCTTTGGTGGCAAGCGCACGACAACCATGCCGCTGATCCACGAGGCGTTCGACTTCAACCATGGCATATATATGGGGGCGACGGCTTCCTCCGAGCCGACAGCCGCCGCTCTGGATCTGGGCGGCGTTAGCCTGCGCTTCGACCCGTTCGCCATGACCCCGTTCATCGGGTACCATGCGGGCGACTACATGCAGCACTGGTTCGACATGGGCGACAAGCTCG
>CAZZBA010000084.1:2950-4353 GCA_964652765.1 uncultured Victivallales bacterium
AACTGGTTCCGCAAGACCGAAGACGGCAAGTGGCTCTGGCCGGGGTTCGGCGAAAACAGCCGTGTGCTCAAGTGGATGTGCGACCGTGTCGAGGGGAAGGTCGGTGCTCGCAAGACGCCGATCGGTCTGATGCCGATCGATGGCGACCTGACACTGGATGGTCTTGACATCTCCGCCAAGAATTGGGCCGAGTTGATGAAGGTCGACACGGCGCTCTTCAAGGAAACGGTGATCAATGCAGAGAAGTACCTCGCCACATTCGGCAAGAAACTCCCTGCCCGAATCACCCAGCAGCTCCAAGCGCTCAAGGCGCGCCTTGGCTGATAGCCTGCGATGAGTGAGCAATAAACATCAGGCCGCCCCGGTAGCCCCGGGGCGGCCTTTTTTTGGCAATTGAACTTGAATCGGCGATCCGTCTTCGCCAGACTGCAACCATGCATCACAACAACAGACCGCATCGCTTCCAACCCGGCATTGAAACGCTGCTGAGCGGGAGAAACGCCCGTGTCCTGAAGGGACGCCGGATCGGTCTGGTCAGTCATCTGGCCGCCGTGGACAGCGCTGGCGCGACCACGGCCCAGCGCCTGCATGAGGCGCCGGGGATCTCGCTGGACTGCCTGATGGGGCCGGAACACGGTTATTTCGGCATTGCCGCCGCTGGCGAATCCTGCCGCTCGCAGCGCCATCCGGACTGGCGGATCCCGATCTATTCACTCTATGGCGACACCCGCAAGCCTCGCCTGGAATGGCTGAGGAAACTCGATCTGCTGGTTGTCGATCTCCAGGATCTCGGCTACCGCCCCTATACCTATGTTTCCACCTTGAAGCTCGTGCTGGAAGCCGCCGCCGAGACCGGTCTTCCGGTGATCGTGGCGGATCGACCGATCCCCCTGCCCCGCACCGTGGACGGTCCCATGCTCGATCAGCAATTCGAGAGCTTTGTCAGCGCCATCGATGCCCCGATGGTGTACGGCATGACCCCGGCGGAAACCGCCCGCTGGCTGCAGCAGACCTGCATCCCGCAGGTTGACCTGCAAACCGCCCCCATGCAAGGCTACCAGCGCGAGAACAAACCGTTGACGGAGGCCCCACCCTTCATGCGGCCGTCACCGTCCATTGTCTCGCGCGAGTCCGCGCTCTGCTTTCCCGCCACGGTCTGCCTTGAGGGACTGCCGCATATCGACCACGGACGCCAGACCGCGATGCCGTTCCAACTGGTCGGCGCGCCATGGACACGGGGGGAACCCCTGGCCGAGACGCTCAACGCCTGCCGCCTGCCCGGGGTCGTGTTCCATCCGCACCTTTACCTTCCACCCGGAACCACATCCAAACGCGCCTTTTCAGGCATCCGCCTGACCGTTACCGACGCGGGCACCTTCCGCCCCGTGCTGACCGGTATCACA
>CAZZBA010000084.1:4363-11498 GCA_964652765.1 uncultured Victivallales bacterium
AACCGGCGAACAACCCGGACCGAGTTCTTCGACAAGCTCATGGGGACGGACACCGTCCGCCTCGCCCTGATGGATGGAACCCCACCCGAAAAGATCGCCGCCACCTGGCGCACCGGACACCGCCAATTCCTCAAACAACGCAACACCTGCCTGCTTTACCTGCCCGCATGAAAAACACACAGCCTGAAAAAGCCATCCTGCTTGCCGCTGGTTTCGGCGCGCGCATGGTGCCGCTCTCGCACGATCTGCCGAAACCGATGATGCCATTGTGGGGGATTCCCGTGATCGAGCACGTCGTCAATTCCATGATTCGGATTGGCGTGCGCGACATACTGATCAACCTGCATCATAACCCGCAGCCGATCCTGGACTGGGCGCTGCGCCGGAAGGGGTCATGCCCGCGCATCCAGTTCTCCTTCGAGCCGGATATCGCCGGCACCGGGGGGGCGCTGAGCAAGGCATCGCACTTCATCGACGGGAAACCGTTCTGGATGGTGAATACCGATATCGCCTTCGAGCTGGATCCCGAACTGCTGATCGCGGATTTCCACAAGCACCAGCCCCTGGCAACACTCTGGCTGGACGCCACGCGCGGTCCCCGCACCGTCGAACTGGCGGCGGGCGGACGGATCACCAACTTCTCATCCGCCACCCCCGGTGCAGAGGGCACCTATACCTTCTGCGGCATGCAGATCCTTAGTCCGGCCATTCTCGGCTTCCTGCCCGACTCGCCATTCAGCAGCGTCGTGGACGGCTATCGCCAGGCACTCGCGCAGGGTATCGCGGTAAGGGGGTGCTGCCCCGACAACACCTTCTGGGCCGACCTCGGGACGCCGGAGCGCTATCTGGAAGCCCACCGGGAAATCGCCGGCGCCCGTAAATTCAATCGCCCCGGCGGCTCGCTGTTGCAGGCAGCAGAGGCAAGGCGCATGCACCGCTGCATCCCCCCGTGTGTGCAGACACAAGGATTTGTCGCCATCGGTCATCGCGTCACCCTGCCTCCAGACGTATCGCTGGCCAACTGCGTCATCTGGGACGACGCGGAACTGCAGCCGGGAGCCTGCCTGGCCGACAGCATCGCCGGGCGTCATACGGTCGTCCGCGCCACACAACAGGGCGGAGCCTGTGTACAGGCGGATTCCCTGCCACCCGACCCCGTGCTCATAGCTGCGCTGCGAGCCATGCATGCGACGCCCGCCGCCACCACCCTCACGGCCCTGCCCGCCCGCGGTTCCGACCGCCGGTTCGAACGGCTGCAGACCGATCGCAGCAGCGGCATCCTGATCCGCTACGACGACCAGAAGCGTCCCGAGAATGCCCGGTATGCCCCGCTCGCCCGCGCGCTGGCCACCGCCGGTATCCGCGTCCCGCGCGTCATCCTGGACCTGCCCGACCGGAAGGCGACGCTTTTAGAGGATGCCGGCACGCGTTCCCTGCAGGATGCGCTCCCCGGCCTGTCGCGCACCGCACGTCGTCAACATTACCGGCGCGCGATCGAACAGGTCCTCCGGCTGCATGCCCTTTCACCGAAAAACCTGCCGCCGCTGGAGCCGCCATTCTCACCTGCGCTCTACCGCTGGGAGCACGAGCTCTTCATCACGCATTTCCTCACCAATACACTGCACATGGAGGTCACCGAACCGCTGTTGAACCTGCTGAAGACCTGCGCGACGATACTCCAGCAGCAGCGTCAAGTGCCCGTTCACCGCGATCTGCAATCGAGCAACATCCTACTGCGACGCGGGAGGCCGGTACTGATTGATTTCCAGGGCATACGCCTGGGGGCGGCGGCCTATGACCTGGCCTCGCTGCTCTGCGACCCCTACGTCATGCTCGATGAAGCCGACCGCGACGCCCTGCTCGATGACTACTGCGACGCCAGCCCGCAGGGGGCAGCCGTCCGGGCGGCGTTCCCCTACGCCGCCGTGCAGCGCCTGGCACAGGCGCTGGGTGCCTTCGGACGCCTCTCGGCCAATCCCGCCACCGCCCGGTTCGCGCACCACATCCCCCCCGCCACCGCCATGCTCAACACCATGCTGGATCAACTGCCGGAGCCCCACGCCAGACTCCACGATTGGGGGGCGAGGCTATGCCGAGCCGCACACGGCTGATTCCAGGCGCAGCCTCCGCACCGGCTCGCGAGGACGCTCGCCCTCCAGATGAGAAATCGACGGGCTCTGCCGACTGGAGGGCGAGCGTCCCCGCGAGCCGCGCCCGTCTAACCACCGCAGCCAACACATTGCCTAACATTGCCTGTCCCAATTTATCGGCGGCATTACTGAAGGAATCGTGTGACAAAGGCTCGCGGCGTCAGGACCTCGATGGCCTGCATAACCGGTGGTCTTGAGAAGCGCCTTGTCACCGCTCGCGATGATTTTTGCGCCGGACGCCACTGCGCAGGCGAGGAACATGTCGTCATCGGCATCCGTACAGACCTGTTCCGGGAGATCGTGCGCGTTTACGAGCCTCACGTTGATTGCCAGGAGTTCAAGCGGCGGACCGGGATCGACGCCGGGGAATTGCTCGGCAAGATCATGGGCGGCCCGGCGATATTCGTCAAGAATGGCGGGAGACACCACCAGAGTCAGCTTCCCATGTCGCCAGGCATCCAGGATGGTATGCGGCGGGCCGGAAAAGAAGATCCCGGAGACAAAGACATTCGTATCGACGATGACCGCCTTCATTTACGGCCACGGACTTTCTTGATCGCGGCCGCAACATCGGCCGGCTTCATACCGGCGGCTTGCGCCTGCATTCTCGCCCGCCTGATGATACCATCAAAAGACTTCATCGTAGGAGGGACAATCGACTTCAGGATGATGACGTCTTTTTCGCCCATAACGATGAACTGTGACCCGGAGTCGAACCCGAGGCGTGTCCTGACCTCTTCAGGGATGACAACTTGCCCTTTGGAGGACATTCGCGTGGTGGCTACAGCATTCATAACAGACTCCTTTCGTCTTACTGGTAAGACACTAGCAATTCGTCTGGCGGGTTGCAAGGGGTTTATGCTTGCTAGGCCGCATTCCGGCCCCCCACACCGCCGGTTGATTATTCAGGTTAGGTAGATGGCGGGAATGAATGAGGGATGAAACCTGAAAGTCGGACGAAGAAGGCTTGGCGGGACGATTCAGGCGTTGGCGTCGCTGGACCTGATTCTGGGGCGGAAGAAGAATCTGGCCGCGCTTGAGAATGCGCTTGAAGTGGAGTTTGCCAAGGACCCAATGCGGTTCTTCAGGGGCATTATCATGCCGCTGCTGCCGAAGGAGTCGAAACTGGAGCTCGACCAGGATAGAGTGATCCGGTGGCAGAGCCTGTTGGGTGGTGGTGCTGGGGATAGCGGGGGGAAAGACTACAAACCGCAGACTGGAGACTAAAGACGGAATAATCTCTCGCAGAGGCGAGGAGACGCAGAAGGAATGGAGTTTTATTGTCGCGGGCTGGGCCTGCGGGCTCAAACTACTCAGGCAAATCTCGCGCATACCTGCGCACGAACTCAATTCCGAGAGAGCGCATCGCCGGTATAAGTTCGTCGGCATTGTCAACTCTTCGGTAGACCAGGAAACGGTCGCGGCCCCGCTTAACATCGACAAGGCCAACGATACAGAGGTGACTGTTGCCGTCTCTCACAATTTGCCCGCCGATTACTTCCGTGACACCAAGCGACTTACCTACGGCAGCTAGACACGTAAGACTGTTAGGGCCGGCATCCGCATGCTTCCCAGTGGCTTCCGCGAGCGCCTTTGTCACGGCGGACGCTGGTTGAAGTCGAAAGTAACCAGTCTTCTCAATTGCCGAACGCAGGACATTCTGAAGCGGACCGCTTTCCGCCGGGGAAAGCTCATCAGAATGCAGTTCGACGAAGGCGGCCTCCGTTGCCGCGCCCGTGCGATTCGGCAGGTCAGCGGATTTTGCATAGTCGGGATCGGAGGTCTCGGTTGCCGGGACACTTGCTTCGTTGTCGCCAAGCGCGGCCGATCTGGCTAACAATTGTGTTTGTCGAATGCTAGGACTGATCTGGCCGGCCCAATTTAGCCTGTGCTCATAGGTCTTCCCGGAAGACACCGTCGTGCCAATGGGTGCATGCAGGAACCAATTCGGCCGACCGAGGCTCAACTCCATCCTGCCCGGGGCCCTGTCCCAGACGAGAATCCCTCCGGGCGCAATGTCTCCGATATGGAGCTCGTTGTCATGGATAGCCAACGTTCCTGTAAACACCTCTGAATTGAGTTGGCGCCAGACAATAACGCGCGCCTTGCCGGGGGAGGGAATTGGACCCTCGCCTAGAGGAACGACCTGGTTCGTTGTCGGCGTAGCACATCCCGCAACAAACGCGGCCATGCAGACGACCAAAGCACCGATACCAAGCTTATTTACCGAGCTGACTTCCCGCAGGCGCGGACGCGTCGGCAACAACGAAACCAACCGGTCCATCATTAGAAGAGAGGCTTGCATACGATATCTCCAAAAACTACATACTCTTTCTTTAGCCGTTCTGTTGCCTGCCGGAACTGCTCTGCCGTCGGGGTAGCCTCCGGTGGCAAAACTGACCATATCTTGTTCACCATGTATTGGCCCCTGACTACCGTACCCTCGGACTTGAACTCGGCGTGGCACGCACCAACGTAATACGCCAGTCCGGGCGCAACGGTAAACTGTTGCCTGTAGGCAAGCGGCCATCTTGGGTCTTTTCGAACAGGGATCCGACAACCGATTTCATTAACTCCGTATGTACCAATCACATGATCAAGCTGGTAAGTTCCTGGCACCACCTTGATCACGGGCAGTTTCTCGCCATCGGAGAACTTAAAAATGTATGCTTCAGAGCCCTTTGCATCTGTAATGACGAACCCAAAGCCACCTCCCCTACGTTCGATCAAGAGATCCCCGTACAGGTACGAAGACGCAGCGTCGAACGCTGCGTCCGTGGGTAGATTTGGAGTATAGCTTGCGCAACCGGACAACAGCATCATCGCTACTGCTATCGACCCTATTATGGCCAGCACCCGAATTGCTTCTGTCACTGCGTCTCCAAAAGGTTTTTTCAGCCCCCGGACAACACGTGTGCTGCGCCACGTGAAGTCCTGCATTTCTGGTAGGATCGGTTGTAGGAGAAAACCGGCTCTAGTGTCAAGAAGAATCCGACAGAAAAAAACGCGATTAGAAATCACTTTCATACGGCGCAGTCATCCGCTCGCTTAAACCTGACGGAGTGCTTTCATGGGTGGGGCTACTGACGGATGAACCACCACCATGCAATGGTGGCGGGGAGATGGTGAAATGGATGCGACACTCCCCTGCACCGTTGATTTGCGCCCTCTTACAGGACGGCATGATGGCTGTTGTTTTGAATTATCGGCCGCATGAGGCGCAGCGGGCGATTCATGCGGCGCGGGGGAAGCGGTTCCGGACGGTTTGCACTGGCAGGCGGCTCGGGAAGAAGCTTTGTCTGGCGGCGGAATGCGGGATCGAGGCTTCCCGGGATATTGCGGACGGTTATATCAAGGTGATCGGGCGGATGCCGACGCGGGTGAAGTTCGAGGGGGCTGTCGGCGGAGTCAGCTTGAGTTCCTGCGTGAAGAGGTGTGCAAGGGCGATCGCGTCGGCAGGCGCGTAGCGCAGCGGGTTCAGGCCGGACTCGGCATCGGCAACCGCGCCGATCCCGGCGAACAGCGCCGCATTGCCAGCGGTCCTGTCCGCAGGCAGCGGCTCGGTCAGCAGTTCGGAGCCGCGCGGGGCAACCGCCTGCGCCGACACAGCAGTCGGCACAACCAGCAACCCCAGCGCGGTGCAGGCCAGCGCGGCAAAACCACGGAACGTGCGGAGTGTGTTGATGACGGTAGTTTTCGTGCCGGGAATACTGCCACATTCGCCAAATGTATTGCAACGATTTGTTTGATGGCGCAACGCGCCTGGGCGCATCCCTGTTTCACTGACTTGCTGCGCATCAGAGATTAGGGCGAAAGATTAGGGCGAAAGATTAAGGGAACAGCATTCAACCCTAATCTTTCGCCTTAATCTTTCGCCTTAATCGCGAATCAAGCCAAGTCGCCTGAGAAGCGTAATTGGCGAGGTCAATGAAACGGGGATGCGCCCAACACGCCTCCTCAGCCACCGCACCGGCTCGCGAGGACGCTCGCCCTCCAGATGAGGGAGAAATGCGCATTGGCATGCCGACACGCACTGTGGTAGGGTGTGGCAAATAGAAAGGACACACGCGATGATCACATTACCCTTTTTGAACCGTGACGAGAGCTACGAGTTGGATCCGCGTATCATCATCGGCATCGGGCTGAACTACCGCGATCACGTGGCCGAGCACAGCAAGATCCATGTGCAGGGATTTACCGAGGCGATACCGACGGAACCCGTGCTGTTCTCGAAGACACCCAACACGCTGATCGGACCGGGGGAACCGATCCGGATCCCGCGCTTCCTCGACGAGTACCATTTCGACGAGCCCCGGATCGACTACGAGGCCGAGCTGGCGTTCATCGTCAAGGACCGCTGCAGGAACGTGACGCGCGAGGATGCCTTCAAGCATATCCTCGGATACACCTGCATGAACGATGTCAGCCAGCGCAATATCCAGCGCAGCGACAAATCCGGCTGGTACCGTGGTAAATCCCTCGACACCTTCGGCCCGGTCGGGCCGGTCATCGCCCTGGCGGAAGACATACCCGACCCGAACAATCTGGACATCCGCTGCCGGCTGAACGGCAGGGAGGTGCAGTCCTCGAACACGCGCCACATGATCTTCCCGATCGCGATCCTGCTCGAATTCATCACACGCCAGATCACGCTTGGACCCGGTGACATCGTCACCACCGGAACCCCGGCCGGTGTCGGCCCGATTGCCGCCGGAGACACTGTCGAGATCGAGATCACCGGCATCGGCACGCTCCGCAACCCCGTCATTCAGGGGTGCCAGTAGGCATCGACGGCTTCCTTTGCCAGGCGTACATACTGGCGGCCGCGCTCGAAGTCGCCGAAGATCGTACCGACCTCCCGCTGGGCGATCTCGAACAGGCAGCCGCTGGCGGCCTGGCAGACGCCCTTGAAATAGGCCGTGATCGCCGCCTCATTCATCGGCCCGTCGCATGTCACGAACTCGGCCCTGGGCTTGCAGTAGTAC
>CAZZBA010000084.1:11508-13653 GCA_964652765.1 uncultured Victivallales bacterium
GACGCGGCTGCCGCGCAGGTATTCCCCGATACGGGGCTCGTTATTGAAGGGGGCGACCGACAACTTGCGCAGGTTGGACCACTTCGAAAGGTAATCCGGCCAGATGGCATCGACCCGCTCGCAGCACCCGTAGGAGAGCAGGCCGAAGCGATCAACCAGGCGTTGCTGGTACGGGAAGACGAATTCACCAAAGGTATCCGGCGAAACCGCGGTGGTTTCCTGCGATTCGAGGAACCCCCAGCACTGGGTCGTGCGCGTCACGGCATCCGACGGCAACTCGTTGGTAAAGGCGAAGGACTCCTGGGCCAGGGGGCTGAAGCCGTTCGTCGGCAGCAGCAGTTGCTCCGCCTCCAGGAAGTCGTAATACTGCTCGTAGACACGGGTGGCCATCTCCATGGCCTGATGCACAGCGCCCGGGCAATCGTACATCGCGACGTAATACGCCTCCATGCCCATCAGGTGGATAAGCGGGTTGGTAATTCCCCCGCCCAGGCTGCCCATGACCATGCGCACGGGCAGGATATCCCCGAACAGGTCCCCGATGAACGCGCGGCGCCGCGCCGTCCTCTCCCGGTCGACCCCGAACGACCCGCCGCGCAGCTTGTCGATTTCCGCCGCCAGGTCGGTGATGACCGGATCAATATGGAATCCCTGCGCGTTGGGCCCGGCCGCGCGCGTGACCGTGGCGGCGATGCCGAACGGTCGCACCTGTGTGCTCCAGCCCATATCGAATGTCGGGGATATGGGCGTATCATCATCGAACAGCTCACGCCCGACCAGCGTGCCCAGGAGCGACGCCTCGATCTGGCGGGCCTGATCACCCTCGCATTGCAGGCGGGGGGTGATGACCTCGTGGCGGAAATTGGAGAACAGCAGCCGCACCGGGGGTGATTCGCGGCGGCCTTCCGCCTGGGCCTGCCACTTTTGCAGGATAGCCTGGTTGCGAGGCGAATTCGCGTATTCGAGCTGGAGCTGCGCCCGCTGCCTCAGTATTTCACGGTCTTTGGGTGTAATCGTATCCATAGGAACTCCTCGATTTTGAAATGGAAATCACGGAGCAGCTTCATATCCAATCGCGGCCAGGCTGTAAACGACAAAGTGCATAGCCCCAGCACCAAATCCGCTTGTCTATGCGGAGAAATTGCGCTAATAACATACCCGCTGCCAGGACGGGCAGCGGGATGACAGACGAATGAACAAACTTCAAACCTTGGCAAGACTGGCCGGCATCTATGCGGCGTACCGCCGCCGTGACGAGGCGCCTGGCCCGTTGCCGCTGCGGCTCTGGGTCGAGACCTCGACGCGTTGCAACCTGCGCTGCCCGATGTGCCCGAACCGCGACCTCCCACCCGAGGCCCGTACGGTCATGAGTCTGGACCTGTTCAAGACCGTGGTCGAGCAGGCGCGCGGCGTGGTCAACGATATCTACCTGCATCACCGCGGCGAACCCTTCACCAACCCGGACCTGTTCGACATGATTGCCTGCGCCGAGGCGGCCGGCATCCGCACCCGCTTCCATACAAACGGGGCACTGATGGACAGCGGGAAGGCCCGCCGCCTGCTGGAAGCCGTCCCCTCGATGGTCTCGTTCTCCGTCGACGGCTTCTCCAAGGTGCCCTACGAGACAGCCCGGCCCGGCGCGGTCTTCGAGCAGACGGTGGAGAACATCCTGTTCCTGGCCCGCGAGCGCAAGGCACGGAAGCAGAAACGCCCTTACCTGATTGTCGAGCGCATCCGCTTCCGCCAGCCGCATCCGGACGAGAACCCGGACACGATCGCCAGCCTGCGCCGGCGTTTGCTCGATGCCGGGATCGACGAGGTCATCGAGAAGGAGGAATACGACTGGACGACGGCCGACGGCGAAAGCTGCATCCGCCCGCGCGTTTCCAACGGCTGCACGTTCCCCTGGTATGCCATGGTGATCTGCGCTGATGGCACCGTCACCCCCTGCCCCCAGGATTTCTGGGCGAAGATGGCGATGGGCAACCTACGGGAGAACACCCTGCGCGAGATCTGGCACGGCGAACCCTACCGCGCCCTGCGCCGCGGCTTTCGCGACGATATCGACAGCCTTGAACTCTGCAGGCAATGCGACCGGCTGTGCCGCAAGACGGTCGGCGATGTGCCCTGGCAATACGCCGCCAC
>CAZZBA010000085.1:0-6562 GCA_964652765.1 uncultured Victivallales bacterium
CTGCGGGCGGCCGGCCTCGAGCTTGCCCTCGCGGATGCGGATCTTGCCGGTATCATCCATCAGCTCGCTGATCAGATGATAGTTCACAATCGTATTGCCGAAGGTCTCCAGGTGGCGTGAGGGCATCACCTTGACATCCGTGTTATTGACGGCATACCAGAAATTAAATGAATCCTGCTCTTTTGACATGGTCGGGGGAGTATGCCGCATTTCGGCCCGCGTGAGAAGTCTTTTTCATCGGGGCTGGAAAATAGGCTTTTCCGGCTACAAGGTTTTATGAGACGATTATGGCGAACCCCGCTCTATTTCGGGTTCGCCAGCAGGCGGCAATCTGTTATGGTGAGGGGAATGACGAACGGAAAACATAATCACCTGACAGAGGGGAGCCTCCCGCGTGGTATCCTGCGTCTGGCGATCCCGATGCTGGTCAGCGCGTTGCTGCAGAATGCCCAGAGCCTGATCGACCTGTACTGGATCGGGCGGCTGGGAGCGGATGCGGTGGCGGCGCTGGCGATCGGCGGTACCGTCCTGATGATGCTGTTCCCGCTGGTCATGGGGATGGCGGTCGGCACGGTGGCGATCGTGTCGCGCCGCATCGGCGAGGGTGATACGGTCGGTACCTCCTACGCGGCAGGCCAGTCGCTGAGCGTGGCCATGGGGCTGGGGCTGATCGCGGGTTTTGCTGGCTGGCTGTTTGCCGGCAAGTTCCCGCTCCTGCTCGGTGCCACGCCTGAGGTTGCCGCCCTGGCCGCGGAGTATCTCGGGATACTTTTCCTTGGCAGCTTTACCGTCTTTGTACTCTTCGTGGGCGGGCATTCGATCTTCCAGGCCGCGGGGAACACGGTCATACCGATGGTCCTGATGATCGCCGCCAACGTGATCAACCTGGTACTTGACCCGATCCTGATCTTCGGTCTTTGCGGGGCACCGGCCCTGGGTGTCCGGGGGGCGGCTATCGCCACGGTGATGTCCCAGGCGCTGGCCGCCGGCGGGGCGCTGGTGCTGCTGCGCCGCGGGGTCGGCGGTATCCGGCTGCATCCGCGGCACATGCTGCCGCGGCCAGCCATCGCCCTGAGCATCCTGCGGATCGGCCTGCCGGGTACCGGCCAGATGCTGGCACGCAGCCTGATGGCGCTGGTGCTGATGCGGATCGCCGCCACGGCGGGGACCGATGCGATTGCCGCCTTCGGTGCCGGCAACCGCCTACAGCAGCTGATTCTAATGCCGGCCTTCGCGCTCGGGAACGCGGCGGCCACCCTGGTCGGCCAGAATCTCGGCGCGGGTCTCCCCGGCCGCGCGGCACGCGGCGCATGGATCGCCGCGTGGATGGACGTCGTCCTGATGGTGCTCTTCGGCGGGATCCTGGCGGGCTTCGCGCCCGCGCTGATGGGTATTTTCACGGTCGATGCGAATGTCGTCACCATCGGGACGGATTTTTTGCGGATCACCTGCGGCTTCTATGTGTTCGTGGCCCCCTCGATCGTGCTGGGACGGGCACTCCAGGGGGCTGGCGATACCCTCACGCCCATGATCCTGACCCTCGTCAGCCTCTGGGGTATCCAGGTGCCGCTGGCGATCGTTCTCAGCCGTGTGATCGAGCCTTCCACTGATGGCATCTGGTGGGCCATCGCGATTGCCGTCACCATCCACGGCATCCTCGTCACCCTCTGTTTCCAGCGCGGACGCTGGAAAAACCGCGTGATCTGAAATACATGACCGCGTGATTGACGGAAGCTATCAATTGCTGTAGATTCAGCTGGGATTATTGCATGACCTACTGAATTTGGAATTTCCCTGATAAGCTCACGGCTGAACGCCCTGCGACGATGCGCTTGAGATGGAACTTGAGGACTGACAAACATGCCGCCATTGAACATTCCTGGATTTGAGATCCTCGAGAAACTCGGCGAAGGCGGGATGGCAACGGTCTGGAAGGCACACCAGCTCTCGCTGGATCGGGTTGTTGCCATCAAGGTGCTCTCCTCCCGCATGACGAATGATGCTGGGGACGTGCAGCGTTTCCAGGCGGAGGCGCAGCAAGCCGCGAAACTCAAGCACCCGGGTATCATCCAAGTCTATGACGCCAGCGTCCTCGACGGCGTTTACTACTTCATCATGGAGTACGTGGCTGGCTACACCGTAGGCGAGTGGGTCCGGCGCAAAGGGGTGCTCACGGAGGCGAATGCGCTGCTGGTGGCCGAGGCGCTGGCTGATGCCCTCGATTATGCCTGGCGATCAGCAGGCATGATCCACTGCGACATCAAGCCCGACAATGTGATGCTTGATGAGGATGGCACCGTTAAACTGGCCGATCTGGGGCTCTCCCGCTCTTTCCGCGGGAAGGACGGCGGTGAATCGACCGGCGAGATCATGGCCACGCCCGCTTATGTCTCGCCGGAGCAGGCCGTGGATGCTCCCGATCTGGATTGCCGCGCCGATATCTACTCGCTTGGTGCCATGCTCTACCATCTCGTGACGGGCAAAATGCTCTTCGAAGGGGAAACCGAAGAGCGGGTGCTGGAACTGCAGTTGAGCGGGACCGTGGCGGATCCTGCGACGCTGAACCCGAAGCTCTCTCGCCCCATGTGCAGGCTGATCGAGAAGATGCTCTCGAAGGATAAGGTACATCGCCAGGCGGACTGGAGCGCGATTCGCACCGATTTGGCATTGGTGCGTCGCGGGCGTCCGATTGTGCCGCCGTTGCCGCCGCCCGGGGCTAGTACGGTCGCCCGCGAGGTGCTATCCGAGCCCAGTGCGCCCGTCCCGCCTGCCCATCGCCCCACGCAACGCCCTGGCCTACCCATCGGCCTATGGCTGGCTCTGGGGGTGGTGGGGCTGGCCATTGTTGCCTTTTTCCTCTTCCAGCACTCATCCCATAACCGTTCTCCCGAGAGACCGCAGCACTCCGGCAGCCACCCCCCCCCCGAAGCCGTGAAACCGGCTACTCAGCCAGCCGCGCATGTGGCGGCCAAAGAGGCCTTCGCCAAGGCTGAGCAGCAGGCCCTGCGGCTGCCGCTGGCCTTCGATCAGAACATCGATCTGTTCCGCCGGGTGGTGGCAATCGCCCCGCAAAGCCAGGCTGCCCGCCAGGCGCAAGCGCAAATCAGCCGACTCGAGGCCTTGCGGCGCACCCGCTGCGGCGAGGTGCTCAACCAACTCCGGGACGCGGCGGCCCCCTTGCTAGAGGCCGGACAATTCGAGCAGGCCGCGCAACGTTATGAAACTTATGCGGGCAAGTTGGCGCGCGAGACGGCGGCGGAGCGGCAGCAAATCGCCGACGATCTGCGACAGCGCCAACGGCAGGCCCGGGAACTGCACCAGCAGCAGGCCCGGCAGGCGCAAGGCCAGTACGAGGCGCTTCTCGATAAGATCGTCAAAACGCTGACCTCCGAGGGAATCGCCGTGGCTGTCGCAACCGCCACAATGGCCGAGGACGACCCTCAGTTGAACGCGAAGAAGGAGGAACTCCATGCCTTGGTGCAGCTTCTCAATGGTGCCGCACAGCTCGATCACCGCGTCATGGACTCATTCACCCCTTCTGTCGGCAAGGAAATCGATGTCAGTTTGAATAGCGGTAGCAAGCGTCTGACGATTCGTCGCGTCCGGGATGGGGCAGTATTCGGAGCGCAAGCCACGGGAGTCGGCTCAAGGCTGGTGACAGTTGAAATCTCTTTTGAATTCAAGGACCTCGCCAATAAGGAGATTCTCGCCCGCTTGGGGGCGGATGATGATCCGCAAGTGGCCTTGAAAAAGGGTCTCATGGCCTTGGATGCCAAGGCGTACGAGCCCGCGCGGCGCTTCTTCGGCAATACTTCTCCGCTGCTGGCCGAACGTCTGGTGGCCGTGGTGGATCAGTCGGAAGTCTCGACCACCGCCGAAGTGGCGAAAACGGCTTTCCTCAATCTGTGCGACGAAGCCGGTTGGGCCGTCAATCTCGACGAACGCACGGAATTCCTTGCAAGGCTCGAGCAGGAACAGTTGCCGGCGTCGAAAGGGCCGCAGATCCTGGCCATGGTCGAAAGCTATCGCGATCTGCACGGCAACAGCAACTTCGGACGCGAGGTGGAGCCGCTGCTGGCCGCCATGGAGCAGGCGGCGCAACGTGAGGCTCCCAAGCCCGAACAACTCATGCCAGCGGTCCCCCCCCGTCCTGTGGTGAATGCCAAACCTGCCGACCCCCGCCTGATACAGGACAGACTGTTGCAACGCAATCCACAGCTCGATATCAGCCAGATCGAGATTCTTGCCAATGAGGAGGGAATCGTCCAGGATATATCGGTCATCTCCGAGGGGCTCGAGGATATCAGCCCCTTGTCCACGGTGACTACGCGCACTCTTGCCTGCAGTGCCGTTAGCAAGTACGACCGGCGGACAGATGGCCCCAAGTGCAAGCTCGCCGACCTCTCCCCCCTGAAAGGCGCCGCCGGCCTGGAGTCGCTGTTTCTAGGACAGGCCCGCGTGCAGGATCTCTCGCCACTCAAGGGGCTCGCCCTGCGCCGGCTCACCATCCGCAGTTGCCCCGTTGCCGACATCAAAGCCCTGCGCGAACTCCCTTTCCTGGAAACGCTGGAGCTTCGCGACACCAATGTCCGCGACTTGGCACCCCTCGCCTCGCTGCCTCTCCGCTCCCTGGATATCAGCGCATCGGCCATTACCGATATCAACACCTTGGCCCGCCTGCCCCTGCGGCAGCTCGATATCAGCGACACGCAAATCCTGAATCTGGGTACTATCACCGCCATGCCACTGGAACGACTGGACTTAGGCGGGACGCGCATCTTTGACTTTTCGCCCCTGCGAAAACTCACCTCTTTGCTCTCCCTGCGACTCGACAATACGCAATTCAAGGACGTCTCCATGCTCCGTGACATGCCCCTGGAAACCCTTTCGATGGCCAATACGAAAGTCACCGACATCAGCGCCCTGAAGGGGTTCCCGCTCGTCAATCTCTCGCTAGCCAACTGCACGGTAAGCGACCTGTCCCCCCTTGACGGCATGAACCTCACAGAGCTCAATGTCGGAGGCAGTCGCGTCGTGGATGTTTCCGTCCTCGCCAATATGCCCCTTGCCGTGCTGGATCTTTCCGGCACGCGGGTCCGTGACATTTCAGCGCTGGCCAATATGCCCCTCGTCAGGCTGCACATCAACAACACGGCCATTCGCGATTTGACACCTTTGATCGGTTCCCGGATTGAGTATCTGGACGTAAGGGGAACCGAAATCCGCGATTGGACGCCGTTGAGGCGCTTGCCATTGATTTCCATAACCGTGGACGACAAACGCGGCGCTGTCCGCCAGATCCTGCGGCAAATCCCGACCTTGGAAACGGTTAACGGCGCGCCGTTCTAGAGTGATGCCCGTCTGATGGTCTTATGAATGGCGAGGGTAATGGAAAAAGTATGAAAGAAGCAAAACGTGAGTGGCGAAGCTAGGGGCTAGACTAAGGAGGGGAGTCGATACATGATATTCAACAAGCATGACAAACTGGTGCTGATCGGGGATTCGATTACCGATTGCGGGAGGACGCGTCCGGCGGGCGAAGGGCTTTTCAACCCGTACGGGAACGGTTACGTGAACATGGTCAAGGCGTTCCTGGATGCGTGTCATCCCGACCTTGCCATCCGGGTGGTGAACAAGGGTAACAGCGGAAACACGGTAAGGGATCTGAAGACGCGCTGGCAGGAGGACGTTCTGGGTCTTGAGCCGGATTGGCTTTCGATCATGATTGGAATCAACGATGTGTGGCGTCAGTTTGATTCCCCGAAGATAAGTGAACAGCATGTCGGCATCAAGGAGTACGAGCGTACACTCAAGGAGCTGATCGATACGGCGCGTTCCGGATTGAAGGGATTGATTCTCTGTACCCCCTACTTTATCGAGCCCAATCGCAAGGATCCGATGCGCGTGCGCATGGATGCCTACGGGAATGTGGTTCGCAAGCTTGCCAAGGCATACGATGCGGTGCTGGTGGATACCCAGATCGGTTTCGACCGGATGCTGAAAACGATGCACCCCATGGCATTGGCCTGGGACCGAATCCATCCTGACACGTCCGGACATGCGGTTATCGCGAAATGCTTTCTGGATGCTGTCGGTTGCCAGATGTAGCCGCCGCGCAAAGCCCTGCCATGCTCAACTCCGTGATTTCCGCAATTCGTGAGTTGAACTTTATGTAAATCTTGCTAGGATGTTTACATATTGTGTTAATCAGAGGACCGGCTGGCCGGTTTTTGCGGGGTGTTGAAAGAGAGGGGCTTTTTGCCATGGCATGGGAATATTCGGAGAAGACCAAGCAGTTGTTCATGGATGCGGTACACGGGAAACCGGGCACGCATATGGGCGAGATCGAGAATGCGGACGGGCTTGGCGAGCATGGCTCGCTGTCCTGTGGCGACGCGATGCGGTTCACGTTCCGGGTCGACCGGCATCCGGACGATCCGCGGCGGGATCGGATTGTCGAAGCGCGTTACCTGACGTTCGGGTGCACCTCCGCCATCGCGGCTTCGGAGGCGCTCTGCATGATGATCGAGGCGGCGAAGTGCTCGCCGATCGAGGCGCTCAG
>CAZZBA010000085.1:6572-13637 GCA_964652765.1 uncultured Victivallales bacterium
CCGCCGTCTTCAACTGGGCGCAGAAGCGCGGTCTGGACCTGAAGGCGCTGGGCGTGGATGTGCATGCCGACGAGGTGGACGAGGGTCGCATGGTCTGCAAGTGTTTTTCCATGACCGAGCCCTACATCCGCCGCAAGGTCCGGGAACTGGGGCTGAAGACGATCCCCGAGATAACCAACGCGATCAAGGCGGGCGGGGCCTGCATGGCCTGTCATCACAAGCCCGGCGGCCTGCAGGATATCCTGAACGATATCTGGGGTACCCCGCAGACCCGGCTGAAGGACGCGGCGGAGCTGGGCGGGGGCGGCAGTTCCGGTGAGGCTCCCTCGCCGTACCAGCTCGGGCGGCATGTGGACCAGGTAATGGAGAGCGAGATCCGTCCGATGTTGCGCAAGGATGGTGGCGATGCGGAGATCGTGGATATCAAGGATTTCGCGGTGTATATCCGGTTGGCGGGTGCCTGCGCCGGTTGTGCAGGAGCGATGACCACGCTCAAGCTGCTGGTCGAGAAGACGCTCAAGGAGCAGATCGATGAACGGATCCGCGTGGTAGCGGTCGGTGGGCGGCAGTGAAGGGTGTGCGATGAGCAAGATCATCTATATGGACAACAACGCGACGACGTCCGTGGCGCCGGAAGCGTTCGAGGCGATGAGGCCGTTCCTGGTCGACCAGTATTTCAATCCCAGTTCCATGTATGAAGCCGCGCGCGGGCCGGCGCATGCGATCACGGCAGCGCGGGCGACGGTTGCCGCCTGCCTGGGCGGCGTCTCGCCCGACGAGATCGTCTTCACCGGCTGCGCGACGGAAAGCAATAACATGGCGATCTTCGGGGCGATCCGGGCCAACCGGCGCCGGCGCCATATCATCACCACGGCGGTCGAGCATCCCTCGGTGCTGGAGGTCTGCCGGGAGGCGGCGCGCGAAGGCTGCGAGGTGACCTTTGTCGGGGTGAACCGGCAGGGCGGGATCGACATCACGGAATTCATCCGCGCGCTGCGGCCGGACACGCTGCTGGTTTCGGTGATGCATGCCAACAACGAGACGGGCGTGATCTTCCCGGTTGCGGAGTTGGCGCGGCTGACCAGGGAGACCGATCCGGCGATCCTCTTCCATACCGATGCCACCCAGACGGTCGGCAAGCTGGATATCGATCTTAAGGGCGACCTGGCGCAGGTGGACATGCTTTCGTTCTCGGGGCACAAGCTTCACGCCCCGAAAGGGGTGGGGGCCTTGTATCTGCGGCGCGGCACCGCCTGTCGTCCGTACCTGTGCGGTGGGCACCAGGAGCGTGGGTTGCGGGCCGGTACGGAGAACGTCGGCCACATCGTCGCCCTGGCGAAGGCCTGCGAATTGGCGATGGCCGCCCGGACCGACGAGACCCGCGTGGCGGCGCTGCGCGACCGGCTGCAGGCGGCGCTGTGCGAGCGTATCCCCTGGCTGGAGGTCAACGGGGCGGGGTCGGCACGGTTGCCCAACACGCTGAACCTGGCGTGCCACAGCATCGAGGGCGAGGCCATCCTCTACCAGCTTGACGAGCACGGGATCTGCGCCTCGAGCGGCTCGGCCTGCACCTCGGGCTCGCTGGACCCGTCGCATGTGCTCAAGGCGATGAAGGTCCCCTTCACGGCGATGCATGGCTCGGTGCGTTTCAGTCTCAGCCGGTATACGACTGATGCCGAAGTCGATACGTTGATCGAGGTGTTTCCAGGGATCGTCCAGCGTCTGCGGCGGCTGTCGCCGTACTGGGATGCGGCCGCCGGACGGCCGCAGGAGGGACATTCATGAGCGACGGTGTCGGCAAGGTCGAGACCCGTGTGGCGCGGATCGCGTTGCCGCCGGAGGGGTTTGCGCTGGAGCGCGGCGACGTGCTGCGCGAGCTTGAGATCGCCTACGAGACCTATGGCGACCTGGCTGCCGACCGGCGCAATGTGATTTTCATCTGCACGGCGCTATCCGGGGATGCGCATGCCGCCGGGTATCATACCGACCCCGAAAAGGATCCCGGCTGGTGGGACGCGATGATCGGTCCCGGCCGCGGGATCGATACGCGCTACTACCATGTCGTCTGCGCCAATATCCTCGGTGGTTGCAAAGGCACGACGGGGCCTCGAACGATTGATCCGGCGACGGGGCGTCCCTACGGCGCGCGTTTCCCGGAAATGACGGTCGCGGATATCGTCGAAACCCATTGCCTGCTGCTCGGCCATCTCGGGATCACGCATCTGGCGGCGGTCGTCGGCGGTTCGTTCGGTGGCATGCAGGTGCTGGAGTGGGCCGTGCGGCGTCCGGCGATGATGGACCGCTGCGTGTGCATCGCCACGGCTGCCTCGCTTTCGGCGCAGGCGCTGGCCTTCGACAGCGTGGCGCGCAACATGATCACATCCGATCCGGACTGGTGCGACGGCGACTACTACGGCAAGGGCTCCGGGCCGGCCAAGGGTCTGGCGCAGGCGCGGCAGCTCGGGCACATCACCTATCTCTCGCAGGATATCATGAAAAGCCGTTTCGGGCGCGAGCGCCGCGTGGATGGCGGAGAAGAGGAGGGCGGCGTGGGTGCGCCTTCCGAGTTCCAGGTGTCCAGCTACCTGGAGTACCAGGGCATGAAGTTCGTCAACCGCTTCGATGCGAACTCCTACCTGCGCATCATGCGGGCCATGGATGACTTTGACCTGACGACCCGCTATCCGGGCGGACTGGAGGAGGCATTCGCGCCGGTGGAGGCCAAGATGCTGGTGGTGGCGGTCAGCAGCGACTGGCTGTTCCCGCCCGAACAGTCCAAGGAGATCGCCAACGCGCTGCTGCGGGCGGGCAAGGCGGTCTCGTACTGCCTGATCGAGGCCCCCTACGGGCATGATGCCTTCCTCGTCGATATCGATAACCTGGTCTCGGTCGTGCATGCCTTCCTGCCCTGGGTGGGTGAGGGCAAGAATGCTGCCACCCCGGCGTACGAGGCGTCTGCGCCATTGACACGGCTGGAGGTTAAGTTCGCGACGGGGTCGGAGCGCGAGGTGATCGCCCGCATGATCGAGCCGGGGGCGCGGGTCCTGGATATCGGTTGCGGGAATGGCGAGCTGCTGGCGCTGCTGGATGAGCGCC
The DNA here is from genome assembly GCA_964652765.1 of uncultured Victivallales bacterium. Lineage (GTDB taxonomy): Bacteria > Verrucomicrobiota > Kiritimatiellia > UBA8416 > UBA8416 > UBA8416. The sequence continues at coordinate 9,669 of CAZZBA010000085.1, forward strand.
GCGGGGCGTCGGGGATCGGTGTGGATATCGATCTGCAACAGGTCGTGCAGGTGATCAACCGGGGATACGACATCTTCCAGGAGGATATCGACGGGGGCTTGGCCATGATCCCCGACGGGGCTTACGACTGCGCGATCCTCAGCGAGACACTGCAGGTGGTCCAGCGTCCTCGGCTGGTGCTGAACGAGATGCTGCGCGTGGCGCGCGAGGGAATCGTCAGTTTCCCCAACTTCGGGAATTACGGCCTGATCTGGCAGTTGCTGCGCTCCGGGCGCATGCCCGTCGGCAAGGCGTTGCCGTTCCAGTGGTACAACACGCCGAATATCCATTTGTTCACCCTGCGCGATTTCGAGTTGCTGTGCCGCGAGGATTCGATCCGGATACTGGAGACCGTCGCCCTCAGCGACGCCCTCCTCGGGAAAGCGATGCTGTCGCTGGGCCTGCGCAATCTCGGGGCGGACCGGGTACTGGTGCGGGTGACGAGGCCCTAGCGGGAACAGACCGCAGACTACAGACTGCAGACCGAAGACTGAATTGTTGGGCGTTGGATGTTGGTTGTTGGGCGTTGATTGTTCCATGGGTAGGGCGAGGCGTCCCGCCGAGCCGCTGATAATGAGATCGACGAAGAGATTTGATTAAGTGTTTTTGACGAAGTGAAATTGAATCATGAGGCGAATCATGGAAATGAAAAAAGAGCTGGATATGATCCTGCCGGATGTGATGAAAGGGCTTTCCGCCTGCGAGGGCTGCCCGATTCATTTCACCGGCGGACGCCGCGGGCTGACGGTAGCCGGCCAGCAGGCCGTGATCGAGGTGCTTGACGACCTGATCGCCACCTTCTTTCCCGGCTGCCACCTGCGCCGGGCCACCGTCGGCCCCTATGGTGCCGAAGCCATGGCCTCGCTGGAAAAGACGGCCATGACCCTGCGCGACCAGGTGCGCCAGGCATTCGAGTACCAGTGCGCGATCAATCAGTGCAAGGAGGATTGCCACAAGTGCGACGAGCGTGCCATCCGGACCGTCGGGGAGTTGATGCGGACGCTGCCGGAGCTGCTGCGCGTGCTCCACAAGGATGTCCAGGCCGCCTACGAAGGCGACCCGGCCGCGCGCTCGACGATGGAAGTGGTCATGAGCTACCCCGGGGTGTTCGCCGTGACGGTGCACCGGATCGCGCATTGCCTCTACCGCCTGGAAGTGCCGCTGATCCCGCGTATGATGGCGGAGTACGCCCATTCGAGAACCGGTATCGATATCCACCCCGGCGCGACGATCGGCGAGGGCTTCTTCATCGACCACGGCACCGGGGTAGTGATCGGCGAGACCTGCGAGATCGGCCGCAATGTTAAACTTTACCAGGGGGTGACGCTGGGCGCGCTGAGCTTTGTCAAGGATGAGGACGGGCATCTGGTCAAGGGGATCAAGCGCCATCCGAACGTCGAGGATAACGTGGTCATCTATGCCGGCGCGACCATCCTCGGCGGCAAGACGACGATCGGCGCCGGAACGGTCATCGGCGGCAATGTGTGGTTGACGCATACCGTCCCGCCCGGCTCGAAAGTCTATAACCAGCAGCCCAGCCCGCTCATCCGCGAGGTCGATGGAAGCTGGAAGACCTCCGAAGGCCCCTGGAACAACACCGGCGACGGCATTTGACGGAATTTGCCAGCTTGACTTTCGTTCGTTTCGTGGTATCTTAGCGGCTTTTGTTGAGGAATTACTGGTGATTGAAAGAGGATCTCGCTTATGAAAATGGTGTATCAGCCGTCGAACAAGAAACGCGCTCGTAAAATCGGTTTCCGTGCCCGCATGGCGACGGCCAATGGACGCAAGGTGCTGCAGCGTCGCCGGCGCAAGGGCCGTGCACAGCTAATTGTCGTTTGATCGCGTTGTCGAGTATGTCTGTTATCGGACCGTCTTCTGCTGCGCCGCGAGAATCCGCGTCGTTCAGACGTACGGTCCGATTGCTTTTGAACCGCGACTTCCAGCGGGTATTCGAGGCCGGACGCTCGATCGCGGGCAAGACCATGGTGATCTGGGTCGCCCCCGCTGGCGGTGATGGCTCCCGGATGGGGGTGGTGGCCAGCAAGCGGACGTTCCGCCGGGCGGTGGATCGTAATCGCGCCAAACGGCTGATTCGCGAGGCGTTCCGCAAGGAGCGGCACCGGCTGCGCGTCAACGGCGATCTGGTGATCGTGGCGCGGCAACGGATTCTTGAGGCGGGGGGTGCGGCGACGCAGGCCGAATTCGTGAAGTTGGTGCGGACTTTGGGAATGACGGTGGGAGTCAAGGACTAGGTGGGGTATGCGAGGCTTTGGACTGTATCGGCTTCCGGTTCTGGTCATCAAGGCCTACAAGATGTGTGTGTCGCCGTATCTGGGGCGGAATTGCCGGTTCGCGCCGAGCTGTTCGTCCTATGCGATCGAGGCCCTGGAGCGGTTCGGCTGCATCCGGGGAAGCTGGTTAAGTGTAAAACGGATTTGCAAATGCCATCCGTTTCATCCGGGCGGATTCGATCCGGTTCCGGATCATGACGATAATCCTGTGGAGAATAAGAAATGAATAAGACAGAGCGCATTGCGGTAGCGGTGTTGATCGGGTTGCTGATTGCATGGTCGTATTTCGGGCGCCGCTTCATGCCACCTCCGCCGCCGCCAGTGGTGCCTGCAGAGACTGTCGCGGTTGGTGCGATTGTTGAGGGGTCGACGGCTCCCGCCGCGACCGGGCTTCCTGCCGGGGATGCCACGGCACCGGTCCTTTCCGTGCCGGGAACGAATGCCGTGCCGGTCGCCGTGCCGACGTCGGCGGAAATGACGCCGATCGTCCGGTCCTCGGAACAAAACGTGGTTGAGGTTACCAACGCGGTCATGCGCCTGCGTTTCACGTCGTGGGGTGGGGGACTGGCATCCGCGTCGCTCAACGACTTCCGCAGCACGTTGGATGCGGATAGCGCTCCGGTCATCTTTGATTTCGCCGACCGCATCGCCTTGAGCTATACCGGCTTGCCGGGGCTCTCGGAAGCGGATGATTTCAGCGTCGAACCGGTTGCTGGCAATGGGGTACGGATTTCGCGCCAGGCGGACAACGGGCTGGTGCTGGAGCGGACCGCCGTGCTGGAAGAGGGCTATGCGTTCACGATTACTGATCGACTGGTCAATACCGGCTCGACGCCGGTCTCAGTCGGCGAGGCCAGCCTGCAGATGGGCTCCATGCGGATCATGGAATCGGGGCCTGCCATGAGCGGGATGGATTACCTGGGTGTCGATGCCCTTCGCCGCGCGGATGAGAAGATCGAGCGTCTCGGCAAGGAACTGCCGGGGCTATTCGGTGTCCGTGGCGGTTGCTCGCGGGCGAATGTGAGCGGGGCTCCGATGGCCGCCTCGATGGATGTGCCGGTTCCTCTGACGTGGTTAGCCGTGAAGAACAAGTTCTTCACGCAGGTCCTGGCCCCTGTTGAGGGCGGCACCTCGGCACGTGTGCGGGTCATCCGCGCGGATGACCCCGCTGGCTTCAAGCTGGATACGGTTTCAGCCTCGCTGGCGTTGCCGGCGGCGGTCATCGAGCCGGGCGCGACGCTGGAACGGCAATCCCGCTATTATGTCGGCCCGAAGAAATATGCTCAGTTCAAGGCGGAGGGCAATCGCTTCACCGAGATCATGGATTTCGGATGGTTCTTCAAACCGGTCTGCAAAGTGCTGCTGCCGCTGCTCAACGGCATCGAGACGGTCCTGCCTGGCGGATATGGCATGGCCATTATCATGCTGACGATCATCGTCAAGCTGGTCTTCTGGCCGGTCACCCACAAGGGCACCGAGAGCATGAAGCGGATGCAGAAGCTGCAGCCTGAGATCAAGAAACTGCGCGATCGCTACAAGAGCGATCCGAAGAAGCTGCAGGAAAAACAGATGCTGCTGTATCGCGAGCACAAGGTCAACCCGCTGGCCGGCTGCCTGCCGATGCTGATCCAGATCC
>CAZZBA010000086.1:0-9573 GCA_964652765.1 uncultured Victivallales bacterium
CTATCAAAACGTGTCTTTTCGTTGCCGATCCGGACATCCGGATCAACCAGCAGATTGCCCTTGGATTGGCCCGTGAACTCCAGCGGGATGCTTCCTGGCAGATCATCATGATGCATGATGATCATCCGGTGCAAACGCTTCAGAAGAAAGTAAATAGAGAAAATCCGGATGCAGTCGTCATGCGCCCAACCAGTTCGGAATTGCTCGAGTTCTTTGATACACTCGCCATTCCCGTGGTCGCCGTGGCCTTGAAAGAAAGTGATGTTCAATCCCGGCCACTCGTCCTGCCAGATGATGAAGCCATCGGTCATATGGCAACCGACTACCTGCTCGATCAACGATTCGATCACTTTGGCCTTGTGGGATTCACAACCATCGCCGACGCGCCCAGGACAGCCATCTTCCGCAAGCGCATCCAGTCGGCGCTAAAATCGCTGGACGAATTCCTAATCCCGACCCCCACGGAACGCCTGGATCATCCGGCCAGCCTGGGCGGTAATCCGCACAAACTTCTGAGCTGGCTGCAGAATCTGCCTAAACCATGCGCGATCTTCGCGCACTCGGATCAGCCCGCCGCCTACATCATCCGGATCTGCATGGAACATGGAATCCGGGTGCCGGACGATATTTCCGTCCTCGGTGTGGACGATGATCCCCTCTTCTGCCATACGGTGTGTCCCAACCTGACCAGCATCCATGTTCCCAACATCCAGATCGGTGCCGAGGCAGCCAGGATCATTCTCGACTGGAAACCTGGACGCAGGATCGTCAAGGTTCCGCCAGCCACGGTCATCGAACGCGAATCCGTGCGCTCCACGACAATCAAGGACCCCCAGGTGAAGATGGCAATCGAGTATTTGCGTGCCCATATCAGCGAAGGCATCCATTCCGCCAATCTGCAGAAGCTTACCGGTTTGAGCGCTCAGGTGCTGATCTATCGCTTCCGCCATGCAACCGGCCAGACACCCATGGCCATCATTCTCAGGGAGCGTATCGGTCATGCACGCAAACTGCTGCACGAAACCGACAAGCCGATTGCCCAGGTATCAAGGGAATGCGGTTTCAGGAGCATGAACCAGTTCTTTGTCACCTTCCGCAAAGCCGTCGGCATATCCCCCAAGAGTTACCGCGAGCAGTTCCGGATGTAGCGTAATATTCCGACTACGAAGTCAATACATAACGATTGCAGCAACCGTTCCTGATCGCTAAAATTCAGGCTGATGCTGGATACTTAAACTGCGAGTACCACCCGAAAATGGTTGGAGGAAGGAACATGAAAAAGTCAATTTCATTGAGCATGATTACGGGGCGTATCACATGTATTGCCGCGCAACTGATACTGGCGTCTTGTATCCTGACTGCGAGCACGGTCCACGCGGCCAAAGTAGTTGCAATCGATCCCCCATACGGCGTCAAAGGGTCCACGGTCGTTGTGGAAGGTACCGCATTGGTGTTCCACTCGACCGTCACGACTACGGTAAGCGGCAACAATCGGACCGCCACAATCAATAACCCGACCGTCCCAACCGATGCCGGTAGAGACCATTATTTCAACGCTAATCCAGGCACACTGAACACGACAATCTACCGTTACGTGCAGGTCTTCTACTCACTGGCAAGTAATTTTTCCGGATCACGCCACGAGCTATTCCTTCAGACCAGTAGCCAGTCGTTAGGCAGGGTTGATTCCTTCTTGAACTCGACATCGATTCCCTCCACCAGCGGATCCCATAGTTTCATAATCGATCTGCTGGACGGCACCACCAGCTTGGGAACAAATGGTTACTCAGGCAACCTGACATTATTCCGTTGGGACTTCTGGAACGATAACATCGCCGACAACGACGGCAAGCAAATGACTTTAGACCGTATCGTGTTTGCGTCCGATTTGGTGGCGGATCCACATAAACATGATACCGTGCTGTTGTTTGATAATTTCAACACCAGCGCAGGCAGCGCAACGCTCGACCTGGCCACGCGCCAATCCGGCACGATGGCTCCGGAGAGTTATGACGCTGGCTTAACGATAAGCAGCGGGATGTTGCCCGTTGGATCAGGCGGAAATATCGCATGCAGCGCCGATTTCACAGCCCATATCAAGGACACGCAGGTCGATGGATTCAAGCTCAGTTTTGATGCCGCGTACACAGGAACTTCGAACAATTGGTCTTCGCCATATTTATCAACTCACAATGCCGCAGAAGAACGCGGGGTTAGTAAATTCGGATTGCTGATCTATCAGAGCGGCTCTATTGAGGCCTATGGCACAGTGAATAAATCAGTCGGCCCGGTTGCCTTGACGACCCTTCTGGGCTCATGGAGTGTCACCGCCACGAACAGCTACGCGCTGGTGACCGTCCCCGCGACGGCTACGAACGGCACCTACGACATCTTTATCAACGGCACGGAAGCCATCTCGGATGTTGCCTACACCATCGGAACGGGCGGCACCAACGGGGAGGTCAACTGGCAGGTCAGGAATACTGGAGGAGGCAGCGCCACCTTCGACAATCTTTACGTCAGCACATTCGTCATCCCGCCCAGCGGCACGGTAATCATCGTGAGATAATCATTTTCGCACATGCGGTCTCTCACGCACGAGACAATACTCGGGGCATCAGCTTCGAGTAAATTCCCTGCCCGCAATCAGGCTTGTCTCCACGTTCGAAAGCATGGTTTCATGCTCCGCAATGACCTCAGGCACGTTGGATCTGCGGCCAGGTTACGGGTCTCCCACGGATCATTCAGCAGGTCAAAAAGCATGACCTGTTTGACGTGACGGAGGCGGGGGCGGACATCGGCCGGGAACATCGAGTCCTTGCCGTCCTGGGCGAGATAACACACGATCGGGATGTCGGTTTGTTTAGGCATGGGGATTATCTCTCCAATTATCTCATCTCATTCCGCGATTACTTCTTTCAGTTTGATCCATTTGTCACTGCCGCCCTTCGTGCAGGGTTTTAGCGAAAGACGCGTAATGACGCCCTGCCATGCCTCGGTACCCTTCAGGGAGAGCTTGTAATCACGCATAACGCCGTCCGATGTGACTGGTATGCTGATGCTGTCGCCGGCAACAAAATCCCCGGAGCCATGTTTTGTCCAGATAAGCTGAGCCGCGGTCTCCCTGGTTTGGAAGGCTGCCCGCAATGTGATTGTTTTCACCGAGCTGGCATCCACACAGAACCACGGACTGACCAACATCGGATTGTCCTTGTTCAGCTGGATATCCAGCTCGTTCTGGATCGGGAAACCGGAATCAGCGGCATTCTGGTAATGCCAGTGCTGGCGGTCGTTGTTGAACTTGAAGTTCAGCCCCTTCTGCACGGCGCGATGCGTGGAGACATAGTCGCGGATCGTTTTCACCGAGCCAACTATAAGCCTGTACTCGAATCGGTAGTCGATGTTGTAATCCAGGATTTCAGTATGCAGTGGAGCAAGATAGCCTGTCGAACCGTCCTTAGGACCGCCTTGGCCGGTCCTCCCCACGAATCCGCCGATGTATTGCTGCAGCCCCGGAGTCCAAACGCCAAAGCCCTGGTCGTCTTTGTCGACAAGAGCAGCCCACTCCTCGGTTGCCTGGAAGCCGTTCCACGGGAACGGAGGACGCTCCGGCTTGCGCGGGACTTCGATGAGAGAGCCGCCCGTATAGGGCTTGTCGCCGGTGTAGGTCATGATGCGGTACCACGGCCCATTGCTGTAGAGAGCCGGCAATTCCTGGTGTCTCCCGCCGTACTGGGTCTTGTCAGCGCGGGCATTGGCAAGGCGGCTCTTGACGTGGACAACATTCCCCTCCAAACGGTACAAGCACTCGAAGATACATTCGCCCGGCTCGTTGTTGAGTGGCCATTGCATGGGACGGCACTTGATGTAGATCGTCTTGCCGTCATTCTTGTGTTCCAGCACCGTTGATGCATTTCGGTAGCAATCGCCCGATTGGATCGGATTCCATCCCAACTGCTTCCAGTTGGCATTTGGTTTCTTGCCATTCGGTTCAAACGGATTAGGCCCGCTGTAGAAGGACATCTGGATCTGCCGCCCCCAGTCATGGCTGTTGATCATGTTGGGGCCGTACCTGGTAGAGAGGTGCGTGATCGACCCGCCTATGGAAAGATCCGCTCCCACTCGAATCTGATCATTTTCCAGATAGCTCATCGTGTCCTTTGCAGTAGTATTAGGCCGCTGTTCCTTTACTTTTTTCACCATCTGTGTCTCCGCGAGCTCTGCCGCTTTCCTTTCCTGTTCACCGCCCTGGCTAAGCCGGATATTCCGGAGCTGGAGCGTCCGTCCTGCCGCGTTACCAAAATCGAGCCTGAACTGTTTGTAGCCACCTCTCCAAGACCCCGGAATCTGGCATGCCCTGATGTTGATCGAGTAGTTGGTCCAGCTTTCACTCGAAGGAACTTGCGGACCTACTGCCGATTGCTCCGCGCAAATCGGGGGACCATAGAAAAGTTGTACGGGATCCAGTCCTTCAGTGCAGACATAGTCGAACGACAGCATGTATTGTTGAACAGGGTCATACGGCCCTGCAATGGGCTGGCACATGACGTACGGATCCTCCCCGATCGTCTTGATATCATATCCACCCCCGTCCAACGCCTTGATTTCCGCCTGATTGGACTGACGCACATCCAGTTCAATGGGAACCGAAGCGGCATCAATCCTGGGTTTAAGATCAGTATCACCTACTGAGCGATCAGTATTCCACCAATCCAGGCGCATAAGCTCTGATCCTTTACCCTTGAAAACAAAGCATAAGTCCTGAGTGCCGGTCTTGTTCTTGAGCGTGGTGCTCACGGTTCGGTAGGCTTCCCATCCGCCGGTGTCCGGCACGGTAACGGAGCCAAGCAATGGACCGTCGGGAGAGTCCTGCCTGATCTCGATGGTGCACCCATCGCGGTTTGCTGAGGAAACGCGGAAATTCAGCGACATGCCCTCGCTCATCTGTTGAACTTTAGGAAATCGCAGCCACGAGCCATGTGTGATGCCCCGGATTTCAAAGCCACTCTGACTCTCATGCTTCTCCAGCCCGTCACTGGCGGCGAAATACCACTCGGCTTCGGTACGTGACCAGGTGGGGTCATACTGGCCAACGCCTACGGGCGAACCGGCGATGAAGTCATCGGCTACAATATCGCCGTTGTCCTTGTAGTGCGCGTAAGTCATCCTGGTTGAGCGGTAGAATGGATCTTTCCAATCGTCCCGCGTGCCATAGACGTGAAAGGTCTGATTGTTCCATGAGAAGAAGCTGCCGTGGTCGGCGAACCTTTTGGTATACTGACCTTTTGACGTGTACGGGCCGTAGACATTGGTCGCAGAGGCATACCATCCCTCGTGGGAATTGAGGTAATAGATGCCCTTATGCTTATGCAGGGCAGGCGCGTCATTCTTCCATCCGTTATGAATCACGATCTTTCTCGGCTTCTCGGCCAGCGACATCATGTCCTCATTGAGGCGGGCGATATAGTAGTCCTGGTTGTTCACCGTGAACCCCCAGACAATGTAGGGTGTGCAGGTCGGATCATTATCGATGAAAATGCCCGCATCGTAGTCCGCCGTCGGCGTAAGATTGGCCGGGAGCAGCGGTTTCTTCAGTGCATCGACATAGGGGCCTTCCGGCTTATCACTGACGGCGACCCCGGCCTGCTTCTGCTGCTGCGAAAAATAGAAGTAGTATTTGCCGTTACGGGTGGCACCATCCGGGGCGTAGCACTCATGCCAGGGGCCGATGAAGGTATCTTCCGGACGGAGGACGAACTCCTTCTTCCAGGTTACCAGGTCGGACGAGGAGAAGAGCTGCCAGTCAACCATGTTATAGATCTTTTCGCCCTTGCCGAAGTCGTGGCTGGAGAACAGGAAGGCCTTGTCATTGAAGATACGGATATGGGGATCGCATACTCCCTGATCAGGAATGATCGGATTGTCGGCCATGACGCCGGATGCAAGCATGCAGGCTATGCTACTGACTTTCCATATGTGGTTTTTCATATCCCCTCCGGCAATTCTCGTTATTCGCCTACGATTTCAAACTGCACGTCCGTATGCCTGACGGTTTCATAACCGCATGAATCCGGAGCGATTCCTTTAACAGCAATGCCGTATTCGACGGGAGCTGTTCCTTTGTCTTGAGCAGTGGCAGCCCCGGTCAGCAAATGACACGCGATGCCAAACATGATAATTGGAGTTTTCATAGTACTCCAGTTCAATAGAACACGTACCGCATCATTTCGGTCTTATCCGGACTCGTGACGCGGACATTGCGCAGTTCAATCCTGCCCGGTTCTCGCAAGGTGACGGAGAACTTTTCACCGCCAATGAATACCTGACTGCCCGGAAGCTGATATTCAGTCCAGTCGCTGGTTGGTGTGACGTTTTTTCCATTGCCAGGGCCAGCCAGGCTCAGTGGAGTACCGGTTGGGGAGAGCGCTTCAAATATCAGGAACCCGTCTTTTCCGCCAGGCGGGAAGTATTTGTTCCGGATTGTGAATCCCGGCTTCCCGGACTGGATTACCAAGGTGCCACTTTCGGCAGATAACGTGCCCTCATCCGTGGTGGCAAACCATGTCCCGACCGTCCGATTGTTGTATTTGCGGTTTGGGTGATAACCCAGAACGCCTGTATCCTGGTAGTACTTGTCAAGTGCGGCTATCATGGCTGCAAGCCGCTCGGGGTCTTCGCCAGAGAGGTCATTGGTTTCACCGATGTCATTGCGCACGTTGTACAGTTCGTAGCGGTGTTTCTGTGTTTTTGGCGAATCATACCAGAAACGGTACATTTTCCAGTCCCCCATGCGGACAAAGGTATTGGGTATGTTGTAGGTGGCCCACACCGGATGGGGCATGTCGCAGATGGTAGGGCCACGGTCGAAGGGCTTTCCCTGAAGCGCAGGGACATAGCTTTTGCCGTCCTTGTGATCAGCGGGGCGCAGTTCCTGCCCCGTCATTTCGAGAATCGCAGGGTAGTGATCGACTGACGATACGACTGCAGTACTGACGCTGCCGGGTTTTGTGACGCCAGGCCATCGCACAATCATTGGCACCCGTGTGCCGCCCTCGTAATTGTTGCCCTTGCCATTGCGCAGGGGATGGTTGTTGGTTGGCGTTGTGCCATCTACCGTATCATACATGTTGCCGCCATTGTCGGAGGTGAATATGACGATGGTGTTCCTGTCGAGGCCGTTGTCCTTGAGTGCCTGCATCAGGCGCCCTATATTCGTGTCGAGGACTTCGATCATGGCCGCCATGGTAGGAGAATGCTGTGGGTTTTGGGGATCGGCTTTCTTCTTCCACTTCTCGATCAGCTCCGGTTTGCTCTGGTACGGCGCGTGAACGCTGTAGGGCCAGTGGCAGATAAGGAACGGCTTTCCCGCTGTCTTCTGTTCCTTGATGTAACTGATAGTAAGATCCGTGATGTAATCATCCACATGAGTGCCTGCGGAAGGATATGGCTTCAGGGTGTCACAATCCCAAGGCGGATAGAATTTGCGTCCGGGATTCGTTCCCGGAGGCCCGGGATGCTCGCGTCCGCCCTTGACATGGTCGAAGCCGTGGCTCTCCGGCCAGTGCTCCATTTTGCAGCCCATATGCCACTTACCGAAGAAAGCGGTGGCATAGCCGTCTGCCTTCATTGCCTTTCCAAGCGTGTAGTGCTTCGAATCAAGATAGTTGAGGGAGGACGGTCCGATCCCGCGAATCTCTTCAGGACCGTCGTTATGTTCAATGTGTTCCTGGATCTTTGCAATGTGACCAGCGGCAGTGGTGAGTCCGTGTCGCAGCGGGTACTGGCCGGTCAAAATGCTTGCCCGCGTTGGCGAGCATAGCGGATTCGCTGAACAAGCATCCGTGAAGCGCATTCCGCTTGCAGCAAGGGCGTCAATGTTGGGTGTCTCGTAGAACGTGCTGCCGTAGACAGCGGTATCGCGCCAGCCGAGGTCATCGCAGACGATAAGCAGGACGTTGAGTCTTTCCTCGTCATTAGTGGCATTGGCGGCGAGACAGATGGCGTTGGTTACGGTCAGTGCTGCCGTGATGCCCGTTGATTTCATGAATTCGCTTCGGTTCATTTATTGAGCTCCTAATTAACCCAATCATTCGGATTTGTCGACAAAAGTCAAATATGGCGCAGGAATAATCGAGTTCATCCACTTGACAGCGTTCCCCTGCTCCGGTGTTGCCAGAATGCGGTAGACATCCCAGGCTGGCTTGCTGGTTTCATCCGGTGTGCAGGCAATCCCGAACGCGGCCATTTCTCGGCAGACCGTTTCCGCGGCTTGGCGTGCATTCCCGTTCGGCACGTTCTTGTCCCGGCGGACCCCCAGATTTAGCCCACCCTCTTGTGGATGGTCCATCCAGCGGTGGTGCACATAGGATTCGATCGAATCGAGCTTTTCAAGCTTCAGCCAGGTATAGACCAGTCCGGCCGCCTGGTCGCGATAAGCTTGCGGGTCGTGTTTCGCTGAATTCGAGCCTTGCTCGGAAAGGACGATCGTGCGGACGGTCTGCCCCGCATACCGCATCGTGGGTTGCTTCATGTAGGCATCCAGAATCTCGAGATTCTTAGGGGTGATGCGCGTGGTATTGAAATCCAACGTTGCCGTCTTATCCAGCCACGCGCGCGGATCGCGCAGGTTCTCCGGATAAGGGTGATTCGCCAACCCCCAGTCGAAATCACCTTCCTGCGAGCAGCGCCGCGCCAACAGGTCGATCATATCCTTGGGCGGATAGCACTTGGCGTTGTGTCGCCCGGTCCAGAAATGCGTCAGGCTCAGCAACACGGAACCGGCAGAGCCGTAACGGCGAATCACGCTCTGCGCAGTCCGCATCGATCGGTATTGCAGATCCATGAAGGTGTGCATCGGGATCTCCCCCGCATTGGTCCAGATCCATCCAGAATCGACCTCGTTGTGCAGGATCCAATGCGTGATCCGTCCGAATTTCCTATCCGGGCGCATGTAACGCTGCGCCAGGAAATCGAGACCGGCGGCATAGATGTTCCAGCCACGTTCCTCGACGACATTGGCCATGGCATAAATGCCCTCCGGTGCGCAGTCAGGATGACTCATGGGGGTGTTCTTCGGGATCAGGATGATGGCCGACACGACAATCTTGAGTTGCTCCGCCTCCAGCATGGATTGGTCCAGATGGTCCAGTGACCCGCGGTTGATGTGGACCGTCGTACCATTGAACGCGTGCGGGAACGTGTCCTGGCCGGGCTTGTCGCTGACCAGTCCGGGTAGCACGATATTGTGCGTCATGTTGTGGATCCCCAGTTTCCTGTAGTCATCGAACTGGAACTTGTCTCCCCCGTGAAGACCGGCTATCCCTTTTCTGGATAGAGGACGGTCACGGGTCAACGACCATTGGGCCGGCATCGCCTCCACAAAGCGCTGGTGCGACGCAGGGGCAAGCCCGTCGGACGTCTGCCGCATCAGGATCCAACTCGAGAATACGCGGTCATGCTGACCGCGCAGACGCGGCAACTCAATACCCTGTAGTCCTGTCTTTTCAGGAACAGGTTGCTGCCAGACAAAATCGCCCCTTCCCACGGCAGACTGGTAGAATGGGATCTCGCAGA
>CAZZBA010000086.1:9583-13611 GCA_964652765.1 uncultured Victivallales bacterium
GCGATCGCGGATCAGGTGATCCGGCCGGGTGCGGAGGAACAGCGGGCCAACCCCGGCCTGCATCCGGACCGCGAGCCGTATCGTATTGCCGGTAGCCACGACATGATCAATACCCGCCGTGTGTTTCTGATCAACGAGAGCCTGCAGCTCCGCCTCCAGAGCCGCCGCACGCGCCTTGCGATCCCCGCGTCCAAGGGCCAGCTTGCGTTCATGGGCGTCAGGCGCGCGAAGCTGGATATTCCGGACCTGAATGGTCTTGCCGGCCTGCCGACCGAAATCCAGACGGAATTCCTTATAGCCAGCCTTCCACGAGTTACCCACCTGACCGGACATGATGTCGAGTGAATATCGTGTCCAGCCTTCACTGGAAAGCAATTCCGGTCCGGTTGCCGACTGGTCTTCCTTGATCGGGGGGCCATAAAATAGCTGGATCGGATCCGTTCCTTCCGCACAGAAATACTCGAACGAGAGCATATAATGCTGCACGGGATCATATATTTGCTTGATCGGCTGGCTCATGATCCAGGGATCATCGCCCGTCGTCGTGATGGCGTATCTGCCATCGGCCATCAATTCCACTTCCATCTGATTGGTGCGGGATAAATCCAGCTCGATCGGTATCGCTGCGCTCGTGACTTGTGATAATGACATCATTATGACTCCCGCCAATATGCCTGTTATTCCAGATAGTCTCATTTTTCCTTCCCAGCTAGACAAACGTGCTTCGCAATTTCAAAAACCGCCAACTTGATTTCATGTCACTGAAATGTCAGGGCATCGATTGTGATTGGGGATGTGACCAGCACATCGCGGGATGAGGCGCAGGCTTGTATCTCGTAGCGACCGGGATCCAATTTCCATGCCTGGGCCGTTTCGTCATAGCAAGAGAACGCATCTGCCCCCAACTCGACCTCGACACGCCCGGACTGTCCAGCGTTGACTGCAATCTTCTGGAAGGCCTTGAGCTCGTGCGTCGGACGCACCACCGAGGGCTCCATTGGCCGGACATAGAACTGGACCGTCGCCAAGCCATCACGTTTGCCGGTATTATCCACGGTGACGCTGGCATACACGTGCCCCTTTTGTTTAAGCACCTGTAGATCCTTGAATGAGAACGTCGTGTAACTCAGCCCGTAGCCAAAAGGGAACTCAGGCTCCACCTGTTGGGTGTCGAAATAGCGATATCCCAACATGATACCTTCAGTGTAATCAACACGGTCTCTATTCTGTGTCCCCAGCTTCCAGCTCGGTGAATCCTGGAGTTTCCTCGGCCAGGTGAACGGCAGTCGGCCCGATGGATTAACACGCCCGAAGAGTACGCCTGCGATGGCGTGACCGCCCTCCATGCCGGGATACCAGGCCTCAACGACCGACGAGACATGAGGCAACCAGCCACCGAGCTCCAATGGTGATCCATTCACAAGGACAACTACCGTGTTCGAATTCTGTTGCGCGACCCGGTTGATAAGCGCCTGTTGAACGGAGGGGAAATCCATATCCGAACGATCGCGGCCCTCGGTATCCATATTGTGGTCAAGACCCGCTACGACGATGACTGCATCCGCAGCCCGTGCGGCCTCCTCCACGTTCACCCACGACTGCTCCGGACTAGCCGGTGGTTGCCACGTCAGGCTGAGCGACGCGTCACCGGGTTGGCGCGTGTAACGAATGTGCAGGTAAAATGGTTTACCCTTCTGCATCTGGACGATGGCGGTCGCCGAGGGAATGCCCATTGCGCGGTCGGCGATGGCGGTCGGTGCCCCGCCACCTTTCCGGACGAACACCCAGGCATTGCCTCCCGCTGTGACACGCAGCGTATAGGTACCGCTGGCTGGCGGTATGATCTGACCAATAAAATCGGCACGAAAACCGTCAGTCGGAATGGTCGCGTCCGGCGAGCGCATCTCCCACATGAAATTGATCTGCGGTTCAACGCGTTCCACGGCGGGTTTATCTTTGCCCTTGGCATAGTATGTCGCTTGAAAACCCTGTTGACCATCCATCGTTTGCACGAGACTGGCCGGAATGGGTTGGAAGCCGCCCAAGTCGTCCGTCGATAAATAGCGGACTTTGTCGCCCAGCACTTTACGGATGCCCGCCAATGGCGTTATCTCATAGGGACCCGAAACCCACGAGCTACCGCCGAGGCCCGGAACACAGAAACGTTGATCGGCATTAGGCCCAACCACCAACACATTTTTCAGACTTCCAGGATCCAGAGGCAGGAGCTGGGTGCTGTTTTTCAAGAGCACGATTCCCTCTTCGGCCACGCGGCGGGCAAGATCCTGGTGCTGAGGCGTATTCCGTGCTGCGCCTGCACTGAGTTTCCGTTGGTCCAGCAAGCCTATACGGCCATACATGCGCAGAATACGCCGCGCCTTATCCTCCAGTACCGATAACGGTACGCGACCTTCCTTGACCGCAGCCAGAAGGGGCTCTGCAAATCCACATTCTCCTCCTGGCATGGAGATATCCAAACCCGCCAATGCGGCTTTCTCGGTGGAACGCGTCTGTAGCCAATCCGTCAACACCACGCCGTCAAAACCCCATGCTTTCTTCAGTGTCTCGTTAAGCAGGATGGCGCTGTCGCTGACGAACTCCCCGTTCACTCCGTTGGCAGAGGTCATGACGGACCAGGCATGAGATTCCTGGACAGAGGCTTTGAATACCGGCAGATAGATTTCATGCAGGGTGCGCTGGTTGACCATCGACATGTAAAAGTTGCGATTTTCCTCACGATTATTGCAGGCGTAATGTTTGAGACAGGCGGCGACCCCTTCACTCTGAATGCCCTTGACGATCGCCACTGCCAGGCGGCTGTTGAGATAGGGATCTTCGGTGTAGTACTCGAAAAAACGGCCGCCCAGCGGATCGCGTTGAATATTGATGCCAGGCCCCAGCAGAATACCAATCCCTTTCGACCGCGATTCGGTGCCCATGACTTTCCCGACCTGCTCGATCAATACGGGATTCCACGTTGATCCAAACATCACACCCGCAGGGAAAGCGGTGGATGGCCCCCCTCCGTTCGGGCCACGCGGTCCATCAGTAAAGCTCAAGTCTGGAATCTTGAGACGCGCCACGCCACGGAATTTGCCGTTTCCTGAACACAGGCCCACTTTTTCTTCCAGCGTGAGAAGCTGGAGCAGATCGTTTACTTTCTTTTCCAAACCAGCGTTCATGGATGAAGGATCCGCCTTGGTTATGCATTCAGATACTGCTGGATCTACTGCATACACCGTGTCGGCATGATTCAAACACAACATAACCCCGCATAACGCCAGCAACATCCCAGATACCCTCATGTGGTCCTCCCCATCTGGACAGAATATCATACATTAACCATCGATCAGCTCAGTTCTGAATTCAGAGTGTATTGAGAGCCCTTCGCAAGGTTCAAAATCCGGTTTTTAAAACCATAGATTATTATACAGGGTTCTCCTCTTAAACTTTTGATATCAACCTTGCTAAGACATCCGTTGTTCCAGGTAATGTCAAGCTCACTTCCCCCTCGGCATCGCACCCCTTTCAGTCGGCCGTGTGGCCATTGGGGAGGAAGGCACGGCAGGAGTTTAATTATCCATGGCTCGCCCTGTTTTTCAGGGACAAATGATTGGACCAGCATGGTCAGGATGACGGCCGGCAAACCGCCTGATATGTCAAGGTTGAAGACATCATGGACATTGTGCTGCGAAACCATGGCCGGAGACCAGTAGTTGTTAACCATGTATTCAACGGATTCATAGGCAAGCCCGGTATCCCCGAGGTATGCCGCCGCCATACCCAACTGCGTGAACCCGAATGCCATATCCCCTCCCCCTTCAAGCCGCCTGAAGGCCATTCGCTTATCGATTGCGACGCGACAGGCTTCTCGAAGTTCGGCACTTGCCGCAATCTCCGGATCCACCTCGTAGTATAAGGGATACAAATGAGAAGCATGCCTGTGTATCTCATTATTCTCGATTCCAGGCCAGGTCCACTCTTTCAGTGCTCCGTTTTCTCCAATTGCATAATCAGGCATTTTTGAA
>CAZZBA010000087.1:0-13492 GCA_964652765.1 uncultured Victivallales bacterium
CCGCCCTGTGCGCGCATCCGGCTGAACGCGGCGTCCTGGTCGGCCGGCCAGCACGGGAAAAGGCGAATCTTATTATCCACGCTTTGCAACAGGTACTCGTTGATCATTCCTGCAATGCCGATCATCTCCCCCATGAAGGTGCCATGGCCGTGCCCAGCCCAGACGAATAGCCCATTGGGCAATTCGCGCGAGGCAAACCAGCGGCGGCCTTCCGTATAACCTTCCAGCATCGAGAGGCGGGCCCGGGCGATATTGAACATCACGTGGGCGTTTGCGTCTCGGAACCGGGTCTGCAGAATGGTCTGGCGAAAGAGTTTCTTCTGCGCCTCCTCCGAGAACCAGGTCACCTGGTCAGCCGGAAACACGGGTGCGGAGGGTACGGTGATATTATGCTCGGTTATATAGTCGCCGCCGGCCCAGTCCACCACGATCTCATCGCCGTTGCGAACCGTGGTCGGGTAGTCAGGCATCAACTGCTTGAATTCCATGCATTTCCCTGCCAGCTCGCCGTCGGTCTTCAGGGTCGCCGCAGCCTCGATCATGGCGTCGAATGTGTAATGCACATAAGCAATATCAAAGGGACAGTTGAAAATCCCCACTTGACCATGCTCTGGACTATAGGATGGACCGAGCCGGATCTTGCCATTTTCATCCCGTTGGCATTTCTCCATCAGCGAGACGTAGAATGTCGCCACCTCACGGAGGAAAGGAAAGATCTTCGCCTCCATGTAGGCCACATCCTGATCGTAAAGGTACTTCTGCCACATGTTCTGGAGGGTCATCGCCTGCAGACCGATGGTCAAGCCCCAGGGGTTCATGGACATTTGACGCTGGTTCTTGCTCCTGCAGGCGGCGGGATCGGGCTCGTGCAGGAACGACGATATCGGCACGTGGAGCCCATCCAAGCCATAAGTGACCTTGGCGAGATTCTTGTAGCGCGGGATCATACCTAGATTGTACGAAATCCAGGGATCGACCAGATCGGCGTGGTTAGCCGCCGGCAAGGGCCAGTAGGCCTGCCAGGTATTGTAGTTGTGATGATAATCGGCATGCCACGGGGTTTTGTCCGTCGCGAGGGGCGGCAGGATTGGCACCGGGGCGGCACCCGGCCGGCAAACGCAGCCCGCAAAATAGAGCATCCGGTACCACCAGCGCTCCATCGTCTGGTCCGCCAGTTCCACGCCGCTACGGGCCCAGTAAGCCTGCCACGCCTGCTCATGCCTGGCGACCAGATCCTCTTCCTTCTCCATCACAGTCTGACGGGCCAGCGCGATGGCGCGCGCCAGCACATCACCGGATCCGGGATCGAACGACGTGACGAGCGATACGGCCTTCAGTTCTCCGCTGGTGGCGACGGCCACCGCATAAGCCATCCCCTTGTAGTCGATGTCGCCGGGCAGGTTCATCAGCAGCCAGGAAACGCCATCGGTCTCGCCGAGCTTGGCCGCCGGCAGGGTCATTGCCTTTATCTCTTCCAGCACCACCGGCTGCGGACTTTGGATCAACAGCACATTCTGCTGATGAAGGATACGCAGGACGGTATGCGTTTGCGCCCCAGACCGCAAGCTCACCACAGCCTTCTCGAGACTGAGATGTCCCGTCATTTTTGCCGGCGCCGGTCCCAGCCGCAGGGCCACGGCACAGCGCGGCTGCGGATAATCAAGGGCATAGCCGGGCGGCGCATTGACGGATCCGGTCACGGCATGGCTCACCAGATCAACATGCGGCAGTTCCCCGTCCTTGGACGTGTCCACCCGCGCATCCCAGATGTCACTCTTCGTGATACGCATGAAGAGACCGGCACCCTTCTCCCAGACAATCCCGTAGAGATCTCCATTGCCGAGGATCAGTCCCTCGTGCTGACCATCCTGCATCTTGGACAGCTCGACGTCGGCACTATGCAAGGCTTCTGGGAAAGGTATGGCGTACATTTGTGTATTTTTCATCTTCATCACACGGTCTCCATCCAAATTATTATTAAACAAACCGCAGCCAGCCATGGTAAACGACATGGCAACCAGTACGATTCCGATCTCCAGCCTCATCATCCCATTCTCTCTCACGATGCGACCCGTTTGGCTTCCTGGCGGGCGATCTCCGCCCAACGCGAGATGCGCGATAGATCGCCCTGCACGGTCATCGGTTCGTGCATGTGAACTTCAACGTGGCAACCCTTCAGTTTTTCAAACCCCTCCCGCAACTGCCGGCGCTGGGCCTCCTCGTCAAACGCAGGCTGGGCAATGATGCTCGCCATGGGGCGCCAGGATATCACGCAGCGGCCACCGAGTTTCGCGGGAAAATGGGCGGGATCGGAACGCGGCCCGGATACGACCTTGGTCAGGTTCGGAATGTCTTCCAGGATGTCCAGCTTGCCATCCAGCGTTTCGCAACACCCGTACGTTACGCGTCCGAACAGTTCCAGGATCGGCAACTGGTAATTGAAAAGGAACTCGCGGAACATCTCCGGGCTGACGGAGTCGAATTCCTGCGCATGGGTAAACCAGGCGAGATCCCTGAGTTTGACACCGTGGCTGCTTGGAGTCGGATCAGGGAAGTCACCGCAGTAGGCGGGCGTCTTGTAGTACCAGGAGTCGGCCGTGCTCCAGTCATCGGCGGCCTCCCCTTGTTTCAGGTTTGCAAGCACGCTGTCGCGCGTGAACGACATGAACCGATGAATCATGTCCGGGGCATCCACAAGCAGGTACAGCAGCTCTTCTATGCCGAAGAGCGTGCCAGCCGCCTCGGACAGGTCGGTTCCACCCCAGACCGGATATATCGTCGACCGCTGAACGTGGATGGGAAGAATGTCGCCGAACAGGTCGCGCAGCTTCCGGGCCAACGGCGGATCGGCATCAATGACCCGGTGTTCGGTCGCCTTGAGCCGGTCCAAATCCTCGATCTTCTTCAGGACGGGCATATGTCTCCAGCCTCGGCTTTGCTCGTCCCTGACCCGGTCGGGCCGGACTCCCCAAACCCCTTCCGGGTGGGAGACCATTTTAGCGCGGACCGTGAACCATGGATAGAACACGCGATCATCCCCCAGCCCGGCGTGCCACAACTGCTGATAAAACCATTTCTCGACGAACTGCAGCTCAGGGTCCCCGCTTTGGCATGCCGGCAGATGGGGATCGATTTCACCGCCAAGCAGCCCCGTGTTGCAGAAAACCATTGGCCGCCTGGACGCCAGGTTGTTCAGGTTCCGCCACTGATCTATCAGGCTTTTGTTCGCATCGCCATCACAGAGCCCCTTGTATTGCCCGGCCAGCGCACGCAGAATGTCGCGATCGTTGCCTGTAATCATTCCCTTTTCCTTCCTGTTGTTTTCCTACAGTATTCCCGATGTCCCGGAAAACCAGGATCATGCGCCTTGTCATATGTAATCTCGATCTCCCCTTCGATTATGTCCGGAAGCTGCATGGCAAACACTCCCTTTGACTCGCGCTCTGCCGTCATCAAGCGCGGCTCAGGCAAAACCGGCCTCCTCGAGTTTGAGATTCTGCGTGCTGGTGGACGTCGCAATGGCGTGGAGCCGTGCAAAATGACCGCCACAGTCCAGCAGTTCGTCAAAGGTTCCCTGTTCGACCACCCGCCCCTCGTCCAGCACCACGATGAGGTCGGCATGGCGGATGGTGCTCAGGCGGTGGGCGATCACCACCACCGTCCGATCCCGGAACAGCGCCTCGACACCCTCCTGCACAGCGCACTCTGTCTCCGCGTCGAGCGCGGACGTCGCCTCGTCCAGGATGACCATCCGGCTCCGCGCCAGCAGGCAACGCGCCAGCGCCAGCCGCTGGCGCTGGCCACCGGACAACCGGCTGCCGCCCTCGCCCACCCGGTACTGTAGCCCCCCGGGCAGCGCCCGGACGAACTCCCAGGCCCCAGCCTGACTCAGCACCTCCGTGAGCTCCGCCGCGCTTGCGTGGGGGCGCACGGCCTGCAGATTGGCTTCGATGGTCGTGTCGAAGAGAAACGGGTCCTGTAACACAACCCCGAACTGCACGCGGTACTCGCGCAGCGGCAGGGCACGGATGTCGTGGCCGTCGAGCAGGATCGTTCCTGAGGATGGATCGTAGAATCGAAGCAGCAGGCTGGCGAGCGTGGATTTGCCGCTTCCGCTGCGCCCCACCAGCGCTACCGTCTTGCCCTCCGGGATGCTCAGCGTCAGGTCATGCAGCACCGGGCTCTCGGCATAGGCAAAACTGACATGCTGCAGCTCCAGCCTGGGCCGCCACTCCGCCGGCATCGCAGCACCGGGCCGCTCAACCACCGAGCTCGGTGTGTCGAGCACACTGAACAACTGGTCGAAGGCCGTGCGTGCGCTCATCATCTGGCCGTACACGTTGGTCATGGCGGAGATCATGCTGATCAGGGCCCCTTGGTACCCCATGAAGGCCACCAGTGTCCCCATCTGGAAATGTGCGGCATCGCGCATGACGTACCACGCACCCGCGACCACCACCACCGCTGTGATCAGGTACCCCAGTCCCTCGGTGACGAATGCAAGTTTCATCCCCTCGAGGATGCTGGCCATCCACTTGGCCATCGCCGGTCGCAACTGCTGCTTGAACTCCTCCTGGGCTCGATTCTCGAGGGCAAAAGCCTGGATCGTCTTGTGCCCGCGCAGCTTGTCCATAATCGCATTGACAATGTCCATGCCGGCCTCGTTGGACTCGCGTGTCCGCGCGTAGATACGGCCGGACAAACCGCGGGCTGCCAACACGTAGCCGATCCCGCCTGCCAGGATGACCCCCGTCAGCGGCACGTTGAGCTGGAGGCAGAACACGAGACTGAAAATCAGTCCCACCACATACGTGACAAGCTGGGTGAAGACCACCTGCATGAAGGTGCCGAGCGTATTGATCGAGTTACCGAAGACTCGTTCGTAGAGGAAGCCGGATGGGAATCGGCTGTGGAACCGCATACACAGGCGCTGCAAGTGCGAAAAGCTCTGCACCCGCAGGTCGAAGACCACCGCCTGCTGGACGCGGTACACCAGGGTCATCGCCCAGAACCACAGCGCCATGCGCACGAACATCACAAGTAGAAAGACCGCCGCTGCCGCCAGCGCCAGCCTGAAGCTATGCTGCGGAATCGCCTCGTCGATCACATACTTAGCGAACAGCGGCTGCAGCGCCACCGCCAACCCCACCGCGCCGACCAGCACCGCCGCCCCTAGGCAGCGCAGGCGGTGCGGCCTCACCAGCGGCCCGAAACGCTGGGCGATCTCGGACCACCCATAGCGCCGGACGATTATGTCCCCCTGACTCACGACAGGATCTCCTTTGCGTTCATGCGGGACAAAAGGCCCGTCTATGAGATTCTCTTAATTCATTTACAGGGGTGACAGCGTGACCTTAAACCGGAATTCGCCGGGCACTAAACAGTGCTGGGGCCATGGCTTGGGACCGCAGCTGCCGCTCCCGATGCCGTGGTGCTGGTGATCAAGGGAGAGCGTGATGAAGTCGCGCTTCGCGAGATCGTAAGTGTGCCGTGCCTTTTCAAGGTCGTTCGTCGTGTACCAGTGCGCGCTGAAGTTCGGCAGCCCTGTGAAGTGAACTCCGCGCCCCGTCAAGTCCGTCAACGCCACCCAGCTCACGTCCGTCCGGTTACCGTTCTCCTGGGGGAACACGTAGTTTGTAAACAGTTCATCCACGTTGGCTTTCCAGAGGCCAAACCGCTGGGCCTGCTTTGTGTCCCGGTATCCTTCACCTGGGCCGCGGCCAAACCAGCGCACCTGGTCGAAGGCCGCAGGCAGGGTGAGTTGCAGTCCGAGGCGGGGCAGAGACGGCGGCAATTTCCCGCAAGGCACTCCACCAACCGCGAGTTTAACAACGCCATCACCAGTCACCGTATAGACAAATTCCGTGTCGAACCCGAAATCCCTCTTCGGCACTCCGCTGTGGATTCTCGCCACGATACGTACAACACTCTTGTCGACCTGCTCAACGGTGACACTGTCCGTGCGGTGCTGCAGCAGGTCGAGGTTGACACTGCGCCACGGCCTGGCATTATCCCATCCACGGTCATTGTCGGTCGTGGCACGCCAGAGATTCAATCGCGGACCGGTGCGCAGCAGGCTGATGCCGTCACGCTCCCACCCCGCCATCACCGCACGGACTTTGTCGAAAGTGAATTTGAAGTTTGATCCTGCAACGCCGATGAGTTGACCCTTTTCCTGGAGGGTGACCTCCGGCGCGGGACGGGCCGGCAGCACGGCGGCCTTCACAGGCAGCTCAAACTGAGCCCAGGCGACTTCATGTCCAGCCTTCGCCCATGGTGTGTCGCCGGCTAGCGTGAAATGCAGCGTGAGATAGGCCGGTGCGGACGGCTTGTCGAACGGAATCGTGATGAGCTTGCTTTTGCGGGCCGGAATGGACGGGATCTTTACTGTTCCTGATTGGACAATCTCGCCGGCAATCGCCACGCTCCAATTAAGCTGGAGGTGGTCGATGCTGATGAAGTCGTACCGGTTGAGAACGCGAAATTCATCGCCTGACTTTTCCACTTTGACCGGCTCAATCACCTTCTTGTACTCAATCAACCCGGGCGAAGGCCTCCGGTCCGCGAAAATAAGGCCGTCGCATACGAAGTTGCCATCGTTGGGCACATCACCGAAGTCTCCACCGTAGGCAAAATACTCCTTGCCGTCGGCAGTCCGCTGGCGGATACCGTGATCGACCCATTCCCAAATGAAACCGCCCATGCTGCGATCATATTTATAGAACGCGTCTTCCCAGTATTCCAGCAAACCGCCGGGGCCGTTGCCCATGGCGTGGGCGTACTCGCACATGACAAAAGGCTTGCTAGCGTAGCCAGAGCCCTTTTCGAGTTTGAGCTTGGTCTTGATTTCCTCCTCGGTGCCGGAAAGGATCGTGACGACATCATCGATACCGGGATACATCCGGCTATACACGTCAGCGGTATTCAAATCGTAGTCACCCTCGTAGTGAATCGGACGGGACGGATCCATTTCCCGAGCCCGTTTTGCCATCGCCATGTGGTTACAGCCGAAGTGAGCTTCATTGCCGAGAGACCACATGATGACACAGGGATGATTTCGATCACGGGCAATCATTCGTTCCATCCGATCCACGCAAGCCCTTTCCCAAATCGGATCTTCAGTCGGATTCCCCGCCCAATTTTCAACATCGCAAAAGCCGTGCGTCTCGAGATCGCATTCGTCGATAAGATAAATCCCGTAGAAATCACAAAGGTCATAGAAACGCGGGTCATCCGGATAATGCGATGTGCGGATGGCATTGATGTTGTGCTGCTTCATCAGCAATATATCCTTGATCATCGTCTCCATCGGCACGGCCCGGCCAAGGTCGGGATGCATCTCATGCCGGTTGACCCCCTTCAGCTTGACTCCGACACCGTTGACGAGAAACCTGTCCCCCTTGATCTCGATGGTACGGAAGCCGACGCGCTGCGGAACGACTTCCACAACGTTACCGTCCGCATCCTTGAGTGTTACGAGCAGGAGATAAAGGTAGGGATCTTCCGCCGACCAGAGCCGGCGAGCGCCGGCAGGCGCCATGCGGCCGGCGTGATCGAGAAGTTTAGTTGAAACCTTGCAACCGTCAGTCTTACCCGCCAGCGTCGTGTGAACCTTCAGCTTGCCATCCGCCGGCGCATGAACATGGATATCAGCAATTTGCGCTTGTGGCCTGGCGAGCAGGTAAACATCGCGGAATATGCCGGAAAGCCACCACATATCCTGGTCTTCCATGTACGTACCATCAGACCATTGCATAACACGCACGACAATCCGGTTTTCACCGGTATGGATGTGTTCCGTAACATCAAACTCAGCCGGTGTACGGCTACCTTTGCTAAATCCGATTTCCTTGCCGTTGACCCAAACGTAAAAGGCCGAGTCCACGCCTTCAAACCGCAGGCGCACATCCATACCCTTCCAATCGGGACCCACGTCAAAAGTCCGGACATAGGTGCCGGTCGGGTTCTCCGTCGGCACGCGCGGGGGATTAACCGGGAACGGGTATGTCACGTTGGTATAATGAGGCCTCCCGTAACCGTGCATCTGCCAGCTCGACGGCACGGCCAGATTGTCCCAACCGGACGTATCCGCCGTATGCGCTGGCGCTTCAGCCACGGTTGGTGCGAAGTGGAACTTCCAGGTGCCGTTCAGCGATTGGAACCACGGCGATACAGTCCGATCAAAAGCCAGCGCCGTCTTCACATCCGGATACGCAAAGAAATAGGCGCGGCCGCTCAACCGGCCCCGCCCCGTCAATTCAGGATTTTCCCAATCGTTCATATCGTTCTCCTTTTGTCTACCTTCGTTCAGTGTAATCGTTTGTTCAGGGGTGTGCACAATTCGATAAGATCATCCACGTGGGCTGTCGCCAGACATTCAACCGTATCTGCAGCACCATAGTAAATCTTCACTTCACCTGTGTCTTCGAGAATCATTCCTCCGGGAAAGATCACATGGGTGCGGAATCCATCGTCGGTCTCGTTTGGGGTTTCCGGTGCCAGAAGCGGTTCCCGGCAGAGCCCGATGACACGCGAAGGATCATTCAGGTCCAGCAGCATGATACCGGCGCAATAACGCTTCTGCCATTGATCCTCCCAGCCATTCTTGCCGCGAGCGCTGTCACGGTCAACAGAGTGAAACGTTGTCAACCACCCACGCGGGGTCTTGATCGGGGGCGCGCCCGGACCGATTTTATCATTCGCGTACGGCACATCCTCCACTCCCAGCACCAGCTTGGCGTTGCCCCAATGCCGCAGATCCGGTGACTCCGAGCACCAGATGTCAAACCGGTCACCGCCACCCCGGCCGTAGACAGGGAAAGGCCGCTCCAGGCGGAAATACTTGCCGTTCACCTTTTCGGGCAAGAGCACCATGTTGCGGTTGTCCGGCACAGTGACATCAAGGACCTCGAACCTGGAGAAATCATCAGTAACCGCAATACCTGCCCGGCAGCCGTGCTTCGTATCCAGGGCAAAACAGACATAGCACCGCCCGTCCATGACGATGAGCCTCGGATCATAGACGCGCCCGACCTCCTCATCCTTCCACTGCCAGCAGGGCTGCGACTGTACTTCCCAGTGGATACCATCGCGGCTGTAGGCAAGCCCCAGGTTCGTACCGTCGAATCTCGAGTCCCCCCAGCGGCCGTAGTCGTTGCGAAAGACCATGACGTACCGGCCCTGGTATTTCGCGACGCCGGCATTGAAGACCAGGGTAGCCGGATACGGGATGTCTCTACTGGAGAGCACCGGGTTCGCCGGATGCCGGTGAATTATTCTACTGGATTTCAGTCTCGGTTCCATCGGTTTTCCCTTCTATGATCAGATCTACGATTACAATTGGTCATTAGCTCCACTGTTATAAAGGATCCTATTTGTAATTACCATCCTTGCGCCAAATATCCAGCATCAGATCGTAGCGGTCCAGGCTCATGCCGGTATACACGCAATTGCTGGTGCCGAACACATACCCCCCGTTGGGCATCCCCTGCGCAAGTGCGCGCCGGACATCAGCAGCGGCACTATCATCCGTGCCAGTCTGGAGCAAGCCGCAATTCACATTCCCGATTAGACATACCTTGCCGCCAACCAGCCGTTTGACGTGTGCCAGGTCAACGCCGCCCTGCGGATCCAAGCTGTGAAGGGCATGTGGATTTGTCGACACCAGGGCGTCAAGGATCGGCATGATGTTGCCATCGGTATGCTTGATCACGTAGAACCCCATTTCGCGGTATCCGGCGACGAGCTGGGCAAGGTACGGGGTCACGAACTCGTCAAACATCGCGGGCGACAGGAACGGATTGTCGTTAAAGCAGTAATCCGAACACAGGCAGAAGCCGTCGATAAGGCCCCACCCCTTGATCCGTTCACCCCGCGCCAGGGTTTGATCCACGCGACGCTGGGCCTCCGCCTTCATCTCCTCCGGTTGATCGGCCAGTTTCATGATGAAGTCCATCATGTCTCCCCCGCTCGGGAGCCCGTAGGTCGCATCGCCATGGAGCGTTACAAGGTAATCCATCCCGGACAAGTTCCGGACGTGTTCAATGGAGAGACGGGTGTCTTCTGGTTTCCATCCGCCGGGTGAGTGGTAAAGCATGCCCGCTTGTTCATACCGGCGGGCGACGGCCACGTGAAGATCGGCAACATCCTGCCTGTGCAGTGTCCGCTCACGCTCCGACATCTGATCCCATTGCCCGTAGCGGCGCTGCGACGGGTGTACCCGCCCGAACGCCTCCATGGTCAGGAAGAACTCCAGTTCGAAGTGAGGCACGCGACCTGCCGGCGGCCTGCGCTCCAGCGCGGCAATGAAAGATTCCCTTGGTGTCATGATATTCCCTTTCTATTCCCTGAGTCTCTGGGTAGTCCCGATATCCGAAAGACCATTTTCCTTTAACAGCAGGCCGAGCTCTATCCGCAGCGGCTCAACCCGCGTCGCCAGGTATTCCTCGATCCACATCGAATCGAGCAGGCCATCGAAGCAACGGCGCGCCTCGGTAACAACGGGCTCCAGTTTCCTCACGACGTTGTTCAATGCGGTGAGCCAATGCAGGCCCAGCTTCAGGTTCCTGGCGCTGGTCCGGCGCGGATCCATCTTGCCGAGGACCGTCAGCTGCCGGGCATGCTGCACCTTGTCCCAGCCCTCCTTCCGCAGCCGCGCAAGGTCCGACATGACGGCCCGGCACGCCAGGAAACGCTGTTTCTCTCCAACGGAATCCAGCGCCTCAATGCACGCATCAATGCCGCCAGCGGCTGGCTGCCCTTCGTGCAGGATGACCGCCACATTGAGCAACGAGTCGAGGCACGCATCAATGGGATTGCACTGGATCGTGTCCACGGCATACCGGCTCCAGGCCGAGGCAATCACTCCGGTAAACCCGAAACGCTGACCCACCTCAACCCAGGCGAGCGCGTTCTCGGTATGAAGCCTATTATCAGGCAAGTCAGCGTCATAGCCTTCAGCACCCTTGTAAGCCGTACCGCCCCAAAGAGTAAATCCATGTTCGTTGAACCGCTTGATGTATTCACTCTTGAAATGGTGATTCGTCGTATCCGGATGTCCATCGTAACCCCAGGGCATGAGATCGCACTTGGCCGCCAATGCCCGGAGCGAGTCACTCTCCCAGTCGACCATCATGTCATGCCACAGGATGGGCCGGACGCCTCGCCTGTTCAGCGCGTCAAGGATCGGTTCGACGTGGTGCAGGTACAGCTTCCCCTTGCCGTGTTTCTCGATATAGGCTTTGGTGTCAGGGTGCAGCCCGAATGTTCTGGCCTCATCGCCGCCCAGATGAAAGTGTTTTGTGTCCGGCATGAGCTTGAGAACATCATCCACCATGTCCTGGATCAGCTCACGCGCGCCCGGTGCCAGGGGATTCAGGCCGGACTCGATGTCCGGTAGTTCCCGCAGATGCTCATACCCTTTGACGCTGAGCGGATTTTCCATGTGACCCAGGCACTGGACCAGCGGTATGAGATCAATTCCAAGCTCCGCAGCGGTTTTCACAAAGCGCGCCACATCATCCGCCGTATAGGCCGTCGGACTCCTGAACCGCTCGTCAACCGTCCAGGGGAACGAGTCCTCCCACTCGACCAGCACCACATTATACCGCGCGGCAGCGAAGAGCTTGAGGAGCTCGACAAAACGCTTTGGCGTGGGGGGCAAACCCTTCAGATCAAGATGAACCCCACGCTTCGAGATTGCCGGCACCGGCCGACTAAACAGAATTATCATACGATGTCTCCTTGATTGTTGATAACATTGAAATCAGGAATAGTAGCCCATATATCTTTCCATAGCATCCATTAGTGCGCGGATATTTGCAAGGGGAACGCCGGGATACAACCCATATATCATCATCAGGCCGCCCTTCTTGCTGCCGAGCTTTTCGACTTCCTCGCGGATCAGGCTGTCAATCTGGGCCGGTGTGCCCCTGGCCGTGATGCTCTGTCGGTCAATGTCAAGATCAACGCAGGTACACCCCGCGAATTTTGCGGCAATCCAGTCAATTCCGTTCACAAGGTCCTGGAGATTGATCACCTCCACACCTCCGTCAATAAGGTCATCTACAAGCGTGCGGATATCGCCGTCCGAATGCATATGGACAATACAGCCAAGATCACGCGCCGGCTTCATGAGCTTCCTGTAAACCGGCTTGATGTATTTCCTGAAAAGCTCAGGGGAGATCATAGGGCCAACCTGCATGCCCAGGTCTTCAGGATAACTCATCATATCCGGCTTGAGCTCCATACACTTGGCGACATACCGGCAGTTGAAATCCTCCACCATGCCGAGCAGCTTCAAAAAACGCGCATCCTCGTCAAGCATGTCGTACATCAGGTTTTCATAACCCCTGATATACTGCAGGCGCAGGAATGTATGCCCATGCGGCAGCCAGCAGCTTACTAAGCCCCCCGCCTCCCTGGCTTGCGCCGCAGACTCCCGTTTCTTATCCCAGTTTACAGGATATGTGCCGTCAGTCAGGCTGGGATCAGGAACCGTGTAACTTTCAAATCCATCCCAACTGGCAAGCGGACCGGTATGCACGCTTCCGGTAATTCCGTCCATTGCTGTCTCCCATACGCAGCCCCATGGATCCTTGCAGGGTGCATCCTTACGTTCCGTGATTCCATGCTTAGGCGTAACATTCTTCTGCCGCTTGAATCCGGGAAACAGGAGCTTGTGCCCCTCCATCAGGTCTTGAAGAAGTTCCGGATCATACTGGTGCCAGCAGGAGGAATTTATGCCAAACGCCATCGGAATATACTCCGGCCCTTCAAACCGGATCGCCCGCAACATGTTTTCACGCTTGTTCATGGATCATCGTTTCGTTTTGTACGGTATCAATTGTAGTTTCCTTCTTTGCGCCATATATCAAGCATCAGGTCGTAGCGTGCCAGGCTCATGCCGGTATACACGCAGTTGCTGGTACCGAACACATAACCTCCATTGGGCAGCCCCTGCACAAGTACGCGCCGCACATCGGTACGGGGTCACGAACTCGTCGAACATCGCGGGCGACAGGAACGGATTGTCGTTAAAGCAGTAATCCGAACACAGGCGGAAGCCGTCGACAAGTCCCCACCCCTTGATCCGTTCACCCCGCGCCAGGGCTTGATCCACACGACGCTGGGCCTCCGCCTTCATCTCCTCCGGTTGGTCGGACAACTTCATGACGAAATCCATCATGTCGCCCCCGCTTGGCAGCCATCCGATTATCACGATCAAGCGCGTACTCCAAGAGGGATCGTGCTTCATGGCGACTCCACCGGCGTGAGCGTGAATGCCTTGATGCTAAAACCTTTATTAGGGGGTTCAGCGGTGAACTGGAGGGAATTCCTGCCCTCCTGTAGGTCGACCTCGACAGGCTTGGTATCCTCCCACATCCCCTTGGTATATGGCAGCGGAATGTCGACTAGCGTTCGCCGGTTAAGCCGCAACATGAATTCACGGTCAACGGTCAACGTGCATACGCTTGCCGTAAGCGCGTATTTT
>CAZZBA010000088.1:0-13382 GCA_964652765.1 uncultured Victivallales bacterium
ATGGGCTTATGCTCCATCCCTAATCTTTTGCCTTAATCTTTCGCCTTCATCTTCTCCAGCCACCCCCTCGTTTTCTACTTGCCCTCCCGAGTTGCCGGCTTGTCGGTGACGGCACCTTGCGAGGCGGGGCCGACCTGGCGCGCGTATTTGGCGAGCACGCCGCGCGTGTAGCGCGGTGCCGGTGCTTTCCAGGCCAACTGGCGGCGCTTGAGTTCGGCGGCCTTGACGTTCAGGTCGAGCGTGTGCCGCTCGGCATCGATGGCGATCTCGTCGCCGTTGCGCACGAGCGCCAGCGGGCCGCCAACTGCCGCTTCGGGCGTGATGTGGCCGACGACGAAACCGTGGCTGCCGCCGGAGAAGCGACCATCGGTGATCAGGGCCACGTCCTTGCCCAGCCCCTTGCCCATGATGGCCGAGGTCGGCGAGAGCATCTCGCGCATGCCCGGTCCGCCGCGCGGACCCTCGTAGCGGATGACGACCACATGCCCCTTGTGAACGCGCCCGTCGAGGATCGCCTTGAGTGCCTTCTCCTCGGAGCCGAACACTATCGCCCGCCCGGTGAAGGCGGTGCCTTCCTTGCCGGATATCTTCGCGACGGCACCGTCTGGGGCAAGGTTGCCATAGAGTACCACCAGATGACCGGTCGGCTTGATCGGGTCGGAAAACGGGCGGATGACGGTCTGGCCTCTGGGGTAGGGCTTGACCTTGCTCAGGTTCTGCGCGAGCGTCTTGCCGGTAACGGTCAGGCAGTCGCCATCAAGCAGTCCCGCGTCGAGCAGCATCTTCATCAGGGGCAGGGTGCCGCCGATGTTCACGAGGTCGGCCATGACATGGCGGCCGCTCGGCTTGAGGTCGGCCAGGACCGGCGTCTTGCGGCCGATGCGTGTAAAATCGTCGAGCGACAGCTTCACCCCGGTGGCGTCGGCCATGGCCAGCAGGTGCAGCACGGCATTGGTCGAGCCGCCGAGGGCGGTGACCACCGTGATGGCGTTGAGGAACGCCTGGCGGGTCATGATGTCGCTTGGACGGATGTTTTTGGCGATCAGGTCCATCACCGCTGCGCCCGCCCGCCGGCAGTCGTCCTGCTTATCCTGCGAGACTGCGGCCTGGGCGGAACTGTTGGGCAGGCTCATGCCCAGGGCTTCAATCGCGGAGGCCATGGTGTTGGCGGTGTACATGCCCCCGCAGGAACCGGGCCCCGGGATCGAGCAGCTCTCGATCGCGTGCAGCTCGGCATCGTCGACGTCGCCACGCGCGTGTGCGCCAACTGCCTCGAATACCGATACGATGTCCACATCCCGCCCCTTGTGCTGGCCGGGCAGGATCGTGCCGCCGTAGACGAATACCGCGGGTCGGTTCAGGCGTGCGATACCGATCAGGCAGCCGGGCATGTTCTTGTCGCAGCCACCGATGGCCACCAGCCCATCGAACCCCTCGCAGGCGGTCACGGTCTCGACCGAATCGGCAATCACCTCGCGTGAGACCAGCGAGTACTTCATACCCTCGGTCCCCATGGAAATGCCGTCGGAAATGGTGATCGTATTGAAGATCACGGCCTTGCCGCCCGCCGCGTTGACACCTCTCTCCGCCTCGCGGGCGAGCTGGTCGATGTGCATGTTGCAGGGGGTGACCATGCTCCAGGTCGAGGCGATGCCGACCTGCGATTTCTGGAAATCGTCATCCGAAAACCCCACCGCATGAAGCATGGCGCGGCTTGCCGCCCGTTCGACGCCGTCGGTGACTGCCCGCGAGAATTGCCGGTGTCCGCCGCATCCACAGCCCTTGCATGTAGCCTTCATATCCGCTCCTCTTTGTGTTTTTACAAATAGTGTACGCAACGCCAGCGTATAGTCGAGCGGAAAATACAGTGAAGCGTCTCTGCTGCCACCGTACGCCTTCTCAAAAAGGCTTCGCCAGTCACCCTCTCATGCGCAGCGGCTCGCGAGGACGCCTCGCCCTACCTTGCAGTTTGCATTCTGCGAGGGTAGGGCGCAGACCTCCAGGCAAGCCGCTCGTGGCAAAGGCGTGCGGTAGTAAGCCGTGCACCAGACGCCGAAGCCGTCGTCCCTCCTGCTGGCGGCCCAGCGCTCGCCCCCCATCCGGCAATCACGCGTGACCTCACATCTGGGGGGCGAGCTCCGCGCGAGCCGCTGCGCATGTGTATGCAAATGGCGAAGCCTCTCTCCCGTTTGTTGATCCATGCGCCGCCGGGGTCACCGACCCCGGCTACAAGTGCTTTGCCGGCTACAAGTGCTTTGCCGGCTACAAGTGCTTTGCGGTGAATATTCACCCGAAACAGCTACCCTCTTGATTTTCGCCCGGTCCACGCGTGGGCGGCTTCCTTCTCAGATCTCGGCTTTGCGCAGGCAGGCGACTTCCCGGTATGCCGCTAGGCGGCCGGCACCGGCGGTCTCCGCGCAGGGTTCGAGCACTGGGCGCTCGTGGCGGCAGCGGTCCTGCGCGAAGGGGCAGCGCGGGTGGAACGGGCAGCCAGGTGGAGGGTTGGCAGGCGAGGGGATCTCCCCCGGCAGGCGCAGCGGCTTGTCGCGGCGCGGACCGCCAGCCTTCGGGATGGCGGCGATCAGTGCCCGGGTGTAGGGGTGTCGAGGCTGTTGCATGATCGCTTCGGCGCTGCCGGTCTCGACGATGCGGCCCAGGTACATGACCGCCACCCGGTTGGCAATGTGGCGGACAACACCGAGATCGTGCGAGATAAAGAGATAGGACAGCCCGTAACGCGTCCGGAGGTCCATCAGCAGGTTCAGGATCTGCGACTGGATGGAGACATCCAGGGCGCTGACGGCCTCGTCGCACAGGATCAGGTCCGGCTTCAGGGCGATGGCACGGGCGATGCTGATCCGCTGGCGCTGTCCGCCCGAGAACTCGTGCGGGTAGCGGTGCAGCATCTCGGGGCCGAGCCCGGTGTCGTGCAGCAGTCCCGCAGCGGCGCTTTCCATTTCGCGGCGGCGGATGCGCCCGTGCGCGATCAGGCCCTCGGTGACGATCTCCATCACCGTCATGCGCGGGTTGAGCGATTCGTAGGGATCCTGGAAAACCACCTGTAGCCGGGGCCGCAACTGGCGTACCTGGTGCGCCGGGGCCCGGGTCAGGTCCGTTCCGTCGAACGTGATCGTTCCGCCGTGCGCCTTCTCCAGCAGCAGCAGTGTCCGCGCGAGCGTGGTCTTGCCGCAGCCCGATTCCCCGACCAGCCCGAGCGTCTCGCCACGCCCGATGGTCAGCGACACGTCGTCGACAGCCCGGATATGGCCGACCGTGCGGCTGAATAGGCCGCGCCGGACCGGGAAGGTGGTTGAAAGATTGCGGATATCGAGCAGCGGGTTGGTCATGCGTTTGCCTCCTGCGCCAGGAAACAGCGTGAGCAGCGATTCCCCCTGGTGTAGAGGGGCGGGTGCTCGCGGCGGCAGCGTTCAAATGCCAGCGGGCAGCGGTCGGCGAAATGACAGCCAGACGGCAGGTTAAGCGGCGAGGGGACCTGGCCGGGAATGGCTGGCAGACGCTGCTGCGGTGTGGCATTGCCCGGGATCGCCGCCAGCAGGGCGCGCGTGTAGGGATGCAGCGGGTTCTCGAAAACAGCATCCACCGGGCCGGTTTCGACGACTTCCGAGGCGTACATCACGGCCACGTGCGTGCACATCTCCCAGATCACGCCCATGTCGTGGGTGATCAGCAGCAGCCCGGCGTCCTTCTTCATCAGGTCGCGCATCAGATCGAAGATCTGCGCCTGCACGGTGACGTCCAGCGCGGTGGTCGGTTCGTCGGCGATCAGCAGCACGGGGTCGAGCATCAGCGCCATGGCGATCATGACGCGCTGGCGCATCCCGCCCGAGAGCTGGTGGGGCCAGGCATGCATGCGTTCCGCCGCGTCGGCGATGCCGACCTTGGTCAGCCAGTGGGTAGCGATTTTCCAGGCGGCCTTGCGGTCGAGATCGCGGTGCAGCCGCAGCGTCTCCACAAGCTGCGCGCCGATGCGGTGCAGCGGGGAAAGAGCCGTCATCGGCTCCTGGAAGATCATGGCGATACGCCGTCCGCGGACGGTGCGCAGCTCCTCCAGGGGCAGGGACAGCATATCGTGACCGTGGAAGAGGATTTTCCCGGCATCGATCCGGCCCGGAGGCTGGGGGATCAGGCGCAGGATGCTCATGGCCGTGACAGACTTGCCGCAGCCCGATTCGCCGACGAGCCCCAGTACCTGCCCGCGTTCCAGCGTCAGCGAGACATCGTTGACCGCCGGTACGCGGCCCTCGTCGGTCTTGAACGAGACGGACAGGTGCTGGATGTCGAGCAGCGATGGCATGAGGAACCTTTCAGCAGGCGTCGCGGGCGGTTCCGGTGTGGAAGGGTAGCGAAACGACGTTGCAAGGTAGGGCCTTGCGGGCAGTCTGGATCTGGAGCGTGGTGCCGGGGGTGGCCAGGGCGGCATCCACCACGGCCATGGCAATGGCGGTGCCGACCGTGGGGGCGAAACTGCCGCTGGTGACCTCGCCGACGGCCTTTCCCTGAGTGTCGCAGACGCGATCACCCTCGCGGGCGGCCTGCCTGCTTTCCAGACGCAGGCCGGCCAGCGTCTGCGGGCGTGCCTGTGGTGCGCGCAGGGCCTCCGCGCCGATGAACGGCTTGTCGGGGGCGATGGCTCGCGACAGCGCGGTGATGGAGGCATTGCGGTCCCGGCGCAGTTCGTGCCCGTACAACGGCAGTCCCGCCTCAAGGCGCAACGTGTCGCGCGCACCCAGCCCGGCAGGAACCGCCCCGTGCGACATCGCCTCGCGCCAGAAGGTCTCTGCCGATTCAGGCGAGAGGTAGATCTCGTAGCCGCGTTCGCCGGTGTAGCCGGTGCGGCTGACGATCACCGCCTCGCCGTGCCACTGCACGGTCCGGAAACGAAAGTAGCCCAGCCCGTCCGGCGCTCCGGGGATCATGGTCGCCAGCACTGCCGGGGAGGCAGGCCCCTGAAGGTCGATCTTCGCCAACCGGTCCGAAATGTTATCGATCCGCGTGTCCGCGGTGGCATGGGCGGTCACCCATTCGAAATCGCCGTCCTGCGTGCCGGCGTTGACCACCATCATGAAACGGTCCTCCGCCAGCCGGTAGATCAGCAGGTCATCGAGCGTGCCCCCGTCCTCGGCGCACATCAGCCCGTAGCGGCAGGCCCCGACCGCCAGGTTGCCCGCGCGGCAGGTGACCAGCCGTTCGAGCGTTTCGATCGCTCCCGCCCCTTCGATTCTGAATTCGCCCATGTGGCAGGTGTCGAAGAGCGTCGCCCCGTTGCGGGTGGCGTTATGCTCGGCCAGGATGCTCTCGTAGAGGATCGGCATGTCGAACCCGCCGAAGGGGGCCATCTTGGCATGAAGGGAAAGATGCAGGCTATGCAGCGGCGTGAGGCGTGGGCTATTGCTCATGGTTAGGCTTTCGTGATCGTCGTTCGGTAGAAAACAGTTATATTCCCTTGGAGCGGGTTCCGGCAAGCGTTTCGAGCACCAGCACGGTCTCGTCCCAGCCGATGCACGCATCGGTAATGCTCTGCCCATAGGTCAGGTTGGTGCCGTTGCCAGCGTCCTGGCGGCCCTCGACCAGGTTGCTTTCGAGCATCACGCCGAAGATCGGATCCGGATTGGCCGCGCGTTTTTGCGCGGTTCGTGTCGCGACGGCGGCCTGGTTATGGTGATCCTTCAGGCTGTTGCCATGGCTGCAGTCGATCATGATCCGGTGCGGTAAACCCTGCGATGCCAGACGCGTCGAGGTGTCCGCGATGGTGGCCTCGTCATCGTTCGCCCCCTTGCTGCTGCCGCGCAGGATCATGTGGCAGTCGGGGTTGCCCCTGGTGGCGACAATCGCCGCCACGCTCTGCTTCGTGACCGAGAGGAAATGGTGCGGATGCCGGGCGGCCTCGATGGCGTCGATCGCCACCTGCACATTCCCGTTGGTCGCGTTCTTGAAGCCGATCGGGCAGGAGAGCCCCGATGCCAGTTCGCGGTGCACCTGGCTTTCGGTCGTGCGGGCGCCGATCGCCCCCCAGCTCACCAGGTCGGCGATGAACTGCGGCATGATCGTATCAAGGTATTCGCAGCCGGCAGGCAGGCCGATCGCGTTGACATCCAGCAGCAGCTGCCGGGCGATACGCAGGCCCTTGTTGATGGCGAAACTGCCGTCGATGAACGGATCGTTGATCAGGCCCTTCCATCCCACGCTCGTGCGTGGCTTCTCGAAATACACGCGCATCACGATGAGCAGCTCGTCCGCGAGGCGGTCCGCCTGCTTCTTCAGGCGTGCGGCATAGTCGATTGCCGCCTGCGGATCGTGGATCGAGCAGGGACCGACGATGCAGACCAGGCGCGGGTCGCGTCCATGGAGGCAGTCGGCGATCTCGCGGCGGCTTTTGGCGATCAGTTCGGATTCCTGATCATGCAGCGGCAGTTCCTCCATCAGGATCGCCGGCGGGATCAGGGGTTTCAGCGCGTCAATGCGGATATCGTCAGTCGCCCATAGCATGATGAAGCGGGTCCTTTCCTTTACCAAACGCCCTTCAGGCTATGCCAGACCGCCCCAAAAGGCAAGCACGGGATCAATCGTCACACGGCAGCGTTGACGAATACGATGGAATAGGTTTAGATCGCAGGCATGAAGCTGGTCGTATATGTCGTGGCGGTCGTGGCCCTGGCGGTTGCCGGGGGGCTGCTGGTTCTGGGTAGCCGGGAAACCTCCTCGGTCGGGGCGGACGGGAAGCAAGCTCCTGAATGCGCCTGTAGTCGCCGCGTTGACCAAGCATCGACACGGACGTGGCAGCGGCTCTGGACTTATCCGGCGGGGCCGCGCGTCGCCAGTGCTCCGGCCTCCCTGGCGGATGGCTGGGTGGTTGCGTCGGACGACGGGCGCGTCGAGGCTCTCGATGGCGCTGGCGTGGTGCGCTGGACGCACACCTTCACCAACATGGCGATCGTGGGCTCACCGGCGTTGGCTGGAGCGGTCGTGGTGGTGGCTGGTGCCGACGGTCAGGCCGCCGGACTGGATGCCGCCAGCGGGCGTTTGCGCTGGCAGGTGCCGACCGGCAGCCCCGCGATGCTCAGCGGTCCTCTGGCGATCCCGGCCGGTTCCGCGTGGCATGTGTTGCTGCTCTCCAGCGAGGACGGCGTCCTGCATTGCCTGGTGGCGGCGGATGGCCGGAAAGTCTGGCAGTCGGAACCGACGAACCGGGCCGATGGGAGTCCGGCGGGTGATGCGCGTTACCTGGCCTACGGCAACTGCGATTCCGCCATTCACGTATTCGAGACACCGACCGGTCGGCGGACGGCCTCCGTACCGGTCGGCAAGGACGCCCAGATGGCTGGCGGCCTGGCCTTGCTGGCAGGGCGTTTCTTCGGCGGCACCCGTGACGGCAGGCTGGTGGGCGTGGATGCTGCCGCCGGTGCGCTGGCCTGGCAGGCGAAACTATCAGAGGCGCAGGAATTCAATACACCGGTCGTGGCCGGGGATGCCCTGGCGATGGGAACCGAGGCGGGGGAGGTGATCCTGTTCGATGCCGCCAGTGGCGCCGAACGCTGGCGGGTGGCGACGGACAATACCGTGTCGGGGCTCTGCGTCGTCGACGATGCGCTGCTTGTGATCACCGGCGGGGCGCTGGAAGGGCGGCGGCTGGCGGATGGAGAGCGTTTCATGCGCCATGCGATCGGCGATCAGGTTCTCGGGCCGGTCGCCAACGGGGATCGTGTGGCAGTGGTAGACGACGGCGGGAATTTGTCCGTTTTCGGCAGTAAGTAGGCATAGTGACTGGTGTGGTAGGATCAAGGCGTCAGGCACTAGAGCTTTGGTCGCCGACATGTTGGTTTGACGGCGGGCGGTTGTTTCGCCATGATGCTGCCGTTTTGATAATGGGCGGGCGCTGGTCTTCAGTCCGCGATGTGGTGGAGGAGGCAAAAGGGATAATCGCTTTACATCATCGCGAAAACCCCGATATGCTACATGCTGCCAATAGGCGGTTCGCAGCACCATCACCGCAGCCTTGCTGGCACAGGGGAAACCGCTCAATAACGTGTTCGCTCACCGGAGGCAGATCGTATCCCACCATGACACAGCTATTTCAAAGTTACCCATCGCAGGAACGGGAGTTATCCCAGGCGGCTTTCTGGTTCTGGAATGATGAACTCAGCGAGCGCGAGATCGCCCGGCAACTCGACGACTTCCAGAACCACGGCGTTCATGCATTTGTCATCCACCCGCGCGCCGGATTGCCCAGGGATCTCGGGTGGATGAGCGACAAGCTCATCCGGTACATGCGTTTCGCGATCGAGGAGGCGGCACGTCGCGACATGTGGGTCATCCTCTATGATGAAGCCATGTACCCCAGCGGCTCATCGGCAGGCCTGGTGGTGGCGGAGGACCCCGCATACGCCTGCCGCGGGCTGGTGCAGGTCGATCTCACCAGCGCCGTTCAGGGCGAGACGGTCCAAGGCGTGATCGTCGGCCATTCGGGAGTCATGCTGGGAGACGACCAGACCCTGGTGGCCGAAGTCACCCGGCAGCATGACGGGCATCGGATTGCCGTCGTCGACAGGCCGATGGGCTCATTCATTCGCGGCGTCCATTTCGTCGAGGAGAATCCTGCACGGCGCGACGACCATAAGGAGGTGGAAGAGAATCACCCACCGGCAGGTGATCTTCTTAACCCCGAGGCCATGCAGTGTTTCACTCGACTGGTCTACCAGCGTTACTTTGATGAGTTCGGCAGCTATTTCGGCAGCACAATCAAGGCTGTCTTCACGGACGAGCCCGGTCTCCTGGGTAGGGGAGCGAGGAAAGGCAGGATAAATCCGCGTCCCGGAACCACGGGTATCCTGGAGCACGTGAATGCATTCCTGGGTTATGATTTCACGCCTCACCTTCCCGCCTTGTGGGATGATGCCGAACCGGATGCCGATCAATACCGCATGGACTACGACAGGGCCATCCGGCACCGCCTGCAGGAGACGTATTACGGCCCCATCTCCACCTGGTGTGCCGGGCATGACATCGCCTTGACCGGGCATCCGGAAAAATCTTCCGATATAGGCATGCTCCGCTATTTCCATATTCCCGGACAGGACGTGGTTCTCCGTTACATTGAACCCGGCAGTGACTCGGCCCTGAGTGGCACCCACAGCACGATGGCAAAGTGTGCCTCCTCCGCCATGCTCCACCTGGGCAGGCGGCGCAACCTCAATGAGTTTGCCGGCGCATACGGCCACGAGCTGACTTTCAGGGAATACCGCTGGCTGGCGCTCTGGCTGCTGATCCGCGGATGCAACCTGCTCTCGCCGCATGCCTTCTATTATTCGATCCGCGGGCCCCGCGTGGATGAGCGGCCCCGTGATGTCGGACCCAACAGCCCGTGGTGGGGTGGCTACAAGGCGTTTGCCGACATGACCGGCAAGCTCTGCTGGCTCAATACCGACAGCGAGCACCTGTGCGATGTAGCCATTCTCGGACAGGAGGACCGGCTGCCCTGGGAAGCCGCTCGCGTCTGCTTCGAGAACCAGATCGATTTCAACTATATCGAGGACCACCATTTCTGCGGCGACGCTGTTGTGAAGAGGGACGGTATTGGCATTGCCTCCATGAAATACCGACTCCTTGTCGTGGAGGAGGGGTTTGGGCCAACCGTCGGGGACAAGGCGGAACAGGCCCTTGCTCAACTGGCGGAAGACGGCAGATGCGTTCGCTGGAGTCCCGGTGAAGGCGGGGATTCCCTGCTCAAGCACATCACGCTGGCGGGACCGACTCGCGTGTCCGTAAGCCCTGCGTGTCCCGGACTCCGGGTACGCCAGGTCCGGAAGGAAGGCCACGACTATCTGATTGTCTTCAATGAGGGTGAGATCCCATTCCTTGGCAGGCTTGATTGGTGCGCATCCGCAACCGGCTTCCAGGTGGACATCGATACCGGCCAGACAGTGGCCTGGAGCCGCGACACGGAAGTTGCCCTGGTGCCCCATGGGTGCATGGTGATAGCCTGTAATTCCGCGGAAACAGGAAACAGGGATTAGCGCGAACAACCGGCGAAAAACCGTACGACGCTACCGCTCCGCTGGCTCGCCGGGGCTGATTCTTTAGTCACGGAAATCGCCCGCCGGATTCTCCAACATGGGCGGCAGCCAGCGGGAGGTCCTTGCTAAGGGTCAGGCCAGTACCATTCTCGAAACCAACCGCCTGCCCGCTATCAACCGCCAGCGTCAGGCAGCGGAGGAAGCTGCGGCCGGAAACGCAATAAAAGACCGTTGCACCCCCGTGAAAAGACTGCTATACATCCTGCCGCACACGGGCGGTCTGCAAAGGCAGCGCCAGAACCTTGCAGGAACATAAGAAACCCCTCAATAACTTGTCAGCGTGGCTCAAGGAGAACACCAAGCATGAATAACTATGATGTTGCAGCCTACATCTGGCCGGCATACACGGGCAACGAGCCCCGGACCCGCATGTTCTGGCCTGAGGGAAACGGCGAATGGGAGTCGGTGCGTAAGGCAACCGCCAAGTTCAATGGGCACAACTGGCCGCGCCGACCGCGCTGGGGGTATTGCAACGAGGCCGATCCCGCGGTCATGGAAATGCAGATCGACGCGGCGGCTGACCACGGCGTGAATGTCTTCATCTACGACTGGTACTGGTATGACAACCGGCCCTTCCTGGAGCAATGCCTGAACGACGGCTACTTGAAGGCGCGCAACAATGACAGGGTGAAGTTCTATCTGATGTGGGCCAACCATGATGTTAATCACGCATGGGACAAACGGCTGGCTCATGTTGAACCCGGCTCCATCATTTGGCGAGCTAACGTTAACCGCAAACAATTCGAGGAAATAGCCATTCGCCTGATTCGCAAGTATTTCACCCATCCATCTTATTACCGGATCGACGACTGCCCTCTTTTCCAGATCTATGAGCTGAAGAACCTGGTTGCCGGTCTCGGCGGTATCGAGCAGACCGTCGATGCCTTCACCTGGTTCCGCCAGCAGGCGGTAGACGCCGGCCTGGCAGGACTCCACCTGCAGCTCACCTCCTGGGGAGCTAACCGCCTCAATATGAGCGGTGTGGACGGCGATACAGCCACCACTCTGGCCCATGATGTGGATCGGCTCGGTTTCGACAGCCTCACTAACTACCAGTACTGCCATTTCACGAATATCGACCGTGACTATGCCGAGATCATGAACGACGTGCGCAAGGAGTGGGCTCGCATGGATCAGGAGTTCACCGTGCCATACTTTCCTCATGTTTCGGTCGGCTGGGACAACAATCCCCGCTTCGAGACGTTTCGTCCCGGCATCGTCAAGAAGAACACCCCTGACGAGATAGCAAAGGCGCTTCGGGCTGCACGCGACTATGTCGATGCCCATCCGAACCAACCCCCACTTATAACCGTAAACAGCTGGAATGAATGGACCGAGACGAGTTACCTGCAACCTGATGACCTGTACGGATATGGCTATCTGGAAGCGGTCCGCAGTGTATTCCTGAGCTAACAATCTCCTCCCGGCGATGTCCTGAAGGTCGCGCCTTGGTCATCTTCTCACACCATTCGATTAACGAGAACGGCGACGAGAACGGTGGACGATTTGGATGTCTTTACTCGTGATCCGCTCCCGTCGCCGTTCTCGTTCACCGATCCCCCCTGCAGTTCCGTGTCAATAAGTAGGTCGTGGCACCTTGCCCGACCGCCGAGCATAATTTACCCGTGCTGAGAACAATACGCTCAACCTGCGCTCCGCGCAAATACAAAGCGGCGATCCTCCTTCGCGAATACGCTACGGCGGGACAAGTATCTCGTTGCACTCCATATTGGCCATCTCCTTTTGGAGTGCGGGGACGGTAGTCACCGCTTTCCACTCGCACGGAGTTCGCTAATCCGTGCCAGGTCGATATGGCGCTCTTCCATCTTCCGACCCCGACGGAGTCGAATTCGTCCGCCGGGCAACGCCCCTTGGAATCCGTACCACCACCTCCACCACCGACCCTGTATGGGGCACACTCCGCTCCATCGCAGGGCGTAATCGCCCAGCACTTTCCAACCTGATCCAAGTCATCCGGCTTGCCGTCTCCATGGCTTTCCTCATTATCTTTCTTCGTATCGAAAAAGCAGATGATTCCATTATTGTCTACCTGTTCAAAGTACCGTGCGATGGTATGAAGCGAGGCTCCGTCTCGAACCGTATCAAGATTGACAGGAATGCGAAGAAAGTTGAAACCGTTTGACTTCACTGTCGCCAGAAAGGAAGCCGAGTAGTCCAGCTTGTAGATACCGTCCAGAAATGCCCCCGAGTTGCTAGTCCCCTGCCTTTGCGGAAGGTTGATCCCGTTGAATGCATCGCCGGTGAAGCCGTCCGCCCCGCTGATGGCCAGCACTAGAACGGTTACGACGGCAACGCGGAACATGTGCCAACAATACTCTTGTGTATCTTGCGGCATAACGTGTGCCTGACCGGAAGTTGACCCGCCAGGGCCAACGGTACGGTTCAGGCAATGGGTTTCTCTGCTATTCCGGAAACCACTCCAGCAGTTTATTTAGCACCAGATCATGACCCTTGCGGTTTGGATGATTGCCCTGCGACATGAGGTCCGAAAGGTTCCCGCCCTGCTTTACATAACTTTGAAATTCAGCCAGACTGTCAACCAACCCAACCTGCTGTTCACTGGCAATCGCTCTGATCAATTCCGCTTGTTGATTTAGCGGATCACCTGCGGCATCCAGTTTCGCGCCCATATCGGCAGTCGGCGTTAACAGCACGACCTTGATTTGTTTCTCCTTGGCTCTGGTGATCATGGAGACTAGCGCGGTTCTGGTTTTACTCAGCCCTATACCCCGATCATTGAGCCCATAATCTATGCAAATGACGTCGGGGTTCTTGGAGAGAACATCCTTCTCGAATCGAGCCGCACCACGCTCGGAGGTTTCTCCGCCGATGGCTGTCACAATCACGTTGATTACCGCCAAGGGAAAGCGTTCCTTTAGACCTAGGAAAAGCAGATGGGGATAAGCATTTGGCGAATCCACCACAGGGGTTTTGAAATATCCCGCAGGGACACTGTGTCCGTGGCAGATTATATTGACGCTGCGATTGGCCGGCCAGGATTTTTTGAATTGAGTTGAGATGTCCTCTAGATATGTCTTCGGGTCGACATATTTCTGTGGTGTGACGTCATCGGCATGGACAAGGATTGAATTGAATCCCGCCATCGCCATGGTTAACACACTGACTAGCACTCTATTTCTGTCCATCATATTTCATTCCTCTATTATCGAACGCTATGAATCAGGCGCGGCCATTAGGCTGTCGCCTGCATTCAATGTTCGACTTTTCCTGTCACAAACTCATTCTCCACATTTTCGTGGAGGCCGTGAG
>CAZZBA010000089.1:0-12777 GCA_964652765.1 uncultured Victivallales bacterium
AAAGCGTGACGGATAA
Organism: uncultured Victivallales bacterium; assembly: GCA_964652765.1. Classification (GTDB taxonomy): domain Bacteria; phylum Verrucomicrobiota; class Kiritimatiellia; order UBA8416; family UBA8416; genus UBA8416. Next base: position 17 of record CAZZBA010000089.1, read on the forward strand.
AGTTGTATTCGGCTTTATCCGTCACGCTCCTCCGCTGAAGATGTTGGCAGAGGATGCGGAGCCGGGGGCGGCGGTGCGGGATGACGGCGGTCCGGTGGGCCGCCTGGGTGCGCGTTCACGTAGTGACGCGCTGCCGGGTGGAACAACGGAGGCGGCGCTTTTGCCGTAGGCAAGAACGCCGCCAGCCGAACGGATGACCAGCGGCAAGTCCGGGGCGTGGGCGATAGCCCTGGCGCCGGACTTGCCGCGCCAGGCATCCGTGTGCAGTCCGCGTCGCCGCGGGGTACTGTCAGGGGGCGGACGGCATGGTGTGACGGGTGGAGCGGCAGAACCCTGGAACCGGATGGCCGGATCAGCGCTTGACGCGGTGAGGCACGAACAAGCGTCAAGCGCCCGGCCAGCCGGTGGAAGGGTGGCGCGGCGGAACCCGGCAGACGATGCTGGCCGGGGGCTCGTGGTCGGCGGTAGCCGACTCCGCATGGGGACGCCGGCGCGATGCCTGCGCCGTAGGCGATGCAGGCAGCGTGACGGCGTGGGGGTGTTGGCATACGTGATCCGTGTCCAAGAAGCTTGCGGCGAAGGGCTGCGGTGTGGTGTGTGTGTGTCGGGGGATTATGAGCCGCCGGGAATATGCCCCGCTTGCAGGATGCCGCTGGGGCGGCGATCGGAGGCGGTTGGTCGGGGGGCGGGGTTGGGTGCGTGGGTGTGAGTGGGTGCTTGGCACGGGGTATTAGCGGAGGCCGGAGCAAGACAGGGGCTGCGCCGGCAGAAAATTGGAGACAGTAAAGGCGAAGCCTGCTGGCTCCGATTTTCCGGCGCAGATACTGGCGAGCGCAGGCCGTAGCGGCGGTAGGCCTGGCGCGATGCCTGCCACCGAGCCGCGATAGCGGCGAAGGTCAGCAGGCAGCGTGACGGGCCGGGCCTACGGGAATACGCGTGGCCCGGGGCAGTCGGGGAGAGGCGTGGCGCGTCCCCTGCCCCGAGGCGCGATAGCGCCGATGGGAAAGCAGGGGGCGTGACACGCCGGACCGTACTTGAGCTTGCGGGATACGCGCGGTGGATAGGCGGGCGGGATCGGGAAGCGCGTGGGCTTCGGGGATACGTGCGGAGGAGAGGCGGAGGAGAGGGATGCTACCGAGCTGCCGAAGGCGGCGAGGGAAGGCTGCTAAATCAAGAACGCAACCGTTCTCAATCCGAACCGTCATCACTGCCAGTCCCTGCTCCAGGGGGTGGCTGTGTAAATTCAAATGAAAAATGGCGAGCACCACCCTCCGCCTGACGGCCCCGCGGGTCGTATACCTGCGACCAGAGCGCGGCTATCCGGCAGGAAATCACAGCCCGGCGCGGGCTTCATCCCCCCGAAACGCAACCCACATCCGGCAGCTACGGTCGTAGCCCGATGACCAAAACACGGAAAGCCGACCACCGGGAGACAGGCTTCATGTAATCATGAGGCAACGAAGTGGCAATACGGCAACTTTTCACGATCAAATATCGACAAGGAGGTTACAAAACCATACGAGGACAACCTGTCCTGCATAGCCTTCGGCGACGCAGGATTCGGCAGAAACATGATCAGAATACGGCTCGCAACAGATAGGGCAAGAGCAGTCACTGGATTCCGGCACCGGCCGCGACGAAGCCCCCATGAACATTGACTGAATCAACGACCTTAATCTTGTTCTTTTACGTATGGTGGTAACCCTTCTGCGTCTTGCGCCATTACGCAGCATCACCCCTGCCGCACGAAGCGGCGGGCATTCTGGAAGAGGCGCAGCCAGGGTCCCGCCTCGCCCGCGCAGTAGCCTGCCGGACGGTACGAAAGCTGCATCGCGCGAAACCCGCGTTCCGGGTGCGGCATCATCACCATCACCCGGCCATCCTCTGTCGTCAGCCCCGTCAGCCCACCGGCCGACCCGTTGGGATTAAACGGGTAGCGCTCCGTGGCCTGTCCCCGCCCGTCGACGTAGCGCAGGGTCGCCAGCCCGGCACCCTTGACGCCCACGGAGGAACCCGTGCAGCTGAAGTCGGCAAAGCCTTCCCCGTGCGCCACCGCGATCCCGATCCGCGAGCCAGTCATGCCCGCCAGCAATACCGACGGCGTTTCCAGCACCTCGACGGTGACGTAGCGCGCCTCGAACTGCTCGGAGCGGTTGCGCGTGAAGACCGGCCAGTGCGACGCCCCTGGAATAATGTCCTTGAGCTGCGAAACCATCTGGCAGCCATTGCAGACCCCCAGGGTGAAGGTCTCCGGCCGCGCGAAAAATCTTGCGAACATCTCGCGCAAACGACCGTTGAACAGGATCGACTTCGCCCAGCCCGAGCCAGCCCCCAGCACATCGCCATACGAGAAGCCGCCGCAGGCCACGAGCCCGCTGAAGGTCGCCAGGTCGATGCGCCCCGCCAGCAGGTCGGTCATGTGGACATCGACGCTCTCGAAGCCGGCACGGTCGAACGCCGCCGCCATCTCGACCTGCCCGTTGATGCCCTGCTCGCGCAGGATCGCCATGCGCGGGCGGGCGGTGAACACATGCGGGGCTTCCGGCTCGTAGGTCAGATGAAACCGCATCCCCGGATCGCCCTCGTCGAGCAGGTTGTCGAACTCCTCCTGCGCACAGGCCGGATTGTCACGCAGCGCCTGCATGCGCGTGGTCAGCGACGACCAGAGCCGGTTCAGCTCCGTCAGGCCCGCCTCGTAAACCGTTTCGCCGCCGACACGGATCTGCAGCCGCTTCGCATCCGTCACATGACCGATCACGTGCGATACAGCCTCCAGCCCGTGCTTCGCCAGCACCCGCAGCACCGTGTCGGCTTCCGCTTCCGCCACCTGCAGCACGGCCCCGAGCTCCTCGTTGAACAGCAGCGCGGCGGCATCTTTGGGATCGCCCGCCAGACGCACGTCCGCGCCACGCCGGCCGCCAAAACCCATTTCCGCCAGCGTCACCAGCAGCCCGCCATCGGAACGGTCATGATACGCCAGCAGCCGCCCCTCGCCCACAAGCACCTGCATCGCGCCGAAGAACGCCTTCAGCAGGGCCGGATCATCGACGTCCGGTGCCTCGCTGCCAAGCTGGTTGTAGACCTGGGCCAGGGACGATCCACCCAGCCGGTTGCGTCCGGCCCCGAGATCGACCAGGATCAGCCGCGACCGCCCCGGCTTGAAATCCGCCGTGACGGTCTTGCGCACATCGGCCACCGTCGCGAAGGCGCTGACGATCAGGCTCAGCGGCGCGGTCATCTTGTGGTCCTTGCCATCGGCGTCCTGCCAGACCGTCCGCATCGAGAGCGAATCCTTGCCGACCGGAATGGCGATGCCCAGCGCCGGGCAGAGTTCCATGCCGACCGCGCGGACGGTGTCGTAGAGACCGGCATCCTCGCCTTCCTCGCCGCAGGCGCACATCCAGTTGGCCGAGAGCTTGATGTTCCCGATCGGTCCGACGGCGGTGCCTGCAAGATTGGTCAGGGCCTCGCCGATCGCCAGGCGTCCCGATGCCGGGGGCGAGATCAGCGCCACATTCGTGCGCTCGCCCATGGTCATCGCCTCGCCATGCGTGGCACGCAGCGAGGTCGCCGTCACCGCCGCATCCGCGATCGGTGTCTGCCAGGGGCCGACCATCTGGTCACGCGCCACCATGCCCGTGATGCTGCGGTCGGCAATCGTGATCAGGAACGTCTTGTTGGCCACCGCCGGCAATTGCAGCACCCGCGCCGCCGCCTCGGCAATCTCCAGCCCCGGTATGTCGAGCGCGCCGACCTTCGCCGGCAGATGCTTGACGTCGCGGAGCATCTTCGGTGGCTTGCCCAGGATCACGCCCAGCTCGATATCGATCGGCTTGTTGCCGAAGTGCGCATCCTCCAGCGTAAGGTGCCCGTCGCCAGTGGCCTGGCCCACGACCGCCACGGGGCATCGCTCGCGCTCGCACAGCGAGAGGAATTTGTCAAGAGACTGCGGGGCGACCGCCAGCACATAGCGCTCCTGCGCCTCGCAGCACCAGATCTCCATCGGGCTCATCGAGCGGTCCTCGTTGTGGATCTTGCGCAGATGGAAGACGCCACCCGTCCCGGCGACCAGCTCGGGGCAGCCGTTGGAAAGGCCGCCGGCCCCGATGTCATGGATGCTGAGGATCGGGTTCGCCGTCTCCAGGGCGATGCAGGCATCGACCACTTCCTGGCAGCGCCGCTCCATTTCCGCGTTGCCACGCTGGACCGAGTCGAAATCCAGTTCTGCGGAATTGCTGCCGGTATCCATCGAGGAGGCCGCGCCGCCGCCCAGGCCGATCCGCATGGCCGGACCGCCGAGCTGCAGGATGTACGAGCCCTCGGGAATGTCCTTCTTCTCGACATGGATACGCTTGATGTTGCCCATGCCGCCAGCGGCCATGATCGGCTTGTGATACCCCCGGTAACGGCCGCCCTGCACATCCTCGTAGGTCTTGAACAACCCGCACAACTGCGGACGCCCGAACTCGTTGCCGAAATTCGCCCCGCCGATCGGCGCCTCCAGCATGATGTCCAGCGGCGACGCCAGCCGCGACGGGAATTCAGCGAAGTCGCGTTCCCATGGCATGGCGTAGCCCGGCACCCGCAGGTTCGACACCATGAAGGCCGCCAGGCCGGCCTTTGGCTTGCCACCGGTGCCCGTGGCGCATTCATCGCGGATCTCCCCGCCCACCCCCGTCGCCGCGCCGGGGAACGGGGCGATCGCCGTCGGATGGTTATGCGTCTCGACCTTGATCAGCATGTCGATCTGCCCCTCGCTGAACTCGTAGACCTGCGAGCCGTCGCGCCGGACCTGGAACCAGGCGTCCTCGAATCCCTCGAGCACGCCCGAGTTGTCCTTGTAGGCCACCAGCGTGTTACCCGGATTGAGCTTGTGGGTGTTGCGGATCATGTCGAACAGTGTCCGCGACTGGCGCTCGCCGTCGATCACCCAGTCGGCATTGAAGATCTTGTGGCGGCAGTGCTCGGAATTCACCTGCCCGAACATCACCAGCTCGACATCCGTCGGGTTGCGCTGGATGCGCTGGTAGGCTTTCAGCAGATAGGCCACCTCGTCATTGCTCAGGGCCAGTCCCATGCGACGGTTAGCCTCCTGCAACGCCGCTTCGCCTCCGCCCAGGATATCCACCGTCCTGAACGGGGCCGGTTCGGGATGGGCGAATAAGTCCGAGACATCCTCATAGACGCCCTCGGTCATCCGGTCGTGCAGCAGGCCCAGTGCCGGACGCGCCTCTGCCGCCGTCAGGATGCGGCCCCCGTCCGTCAGGAGGCGGAAGCGGATGCCGCGCTCGACGCGCGGGAATACCAGCAGTCCGCTGTTATGGAATATGTCGGAGGCCTTGGAGGACCAGGGCGAGATCGTGCCCTTGCGCGGCGTCACGAGAAAACCGTCGCTGCACACCTTGCCATCCAGCGCGCCAAGCAGCGCGTGTGCCTTGTCCATGTCCGTCGCGGACGGCGCGGCGAGCGCCTCCAGGAAATAGACATACGCGGCCTCCACCGAGGCCACCGACGGCACCGCCGCGGCGATCCGCTCGCACAGCGCGGCCAGACGAAAACCCGAAAACGCATCAACCCCCTGCAGGCAAATCGGCGCACCCATGCTAGACACTCCCGTTTAGAACCATGAAGTAAAGCCAGATTAATACCACGGCACCGCCCCCCCGCGCAAGCCCGACCTGATACCCAGCCTGCGTTTTTGGATTGCAACCGCCCGGCAGGCATGTAAACTTCAGCCATCGTCAGAATCGGTATTCCAACATCCCGTCCCGAGGAGCACATCATGAAGCGAATCCTGTTTGCCACCGTTCTTGCCTGCCTGGTCGCCGGCTGCGCCTCCGCCCCGCCCACCAAGGATAGCGACCTTTCCAACCGCGCCTTCCGCGAGATCCAGGGCGGGAACTACGACCGCGCCAAGGAACTGCTCAACGAGGCACTGGTCATCAATCCTAAAAACGCGTATGCCTGGCTGAACCTGGGTGTCGCCCACCAGAAGCTGGAGGAATACGAGGAGGCCCGCAAGTGCTACCTCAAGGTGGTCGAGCACGCCTGGGATGAGACGGGAGCCAACGAGGAGGCCGATGGCCGTACGCTAGTCCAGATGGCCCGTGAGAATCTCGAGGAGATGCCGGCCCGACCGTAACCCTTACACCCTTGGATCAAGCCCTTATGACCACACCGTTCAATCCCGTCCCGTTCGTCTCGCGCGATCTCCAGATCGCACCCCGCCAGGTAAGCGCCGTCGCCCTGCTCTTCGCCGAAGGCAATACCATCCCGTTCATTGCCCGCTACCGCAAGGAGGCGCACGGTAATCTCGATGAGGTCCAGATCCAGGATATCCAGGAGAAGCTCAGCTACTACACCACGCTGGAGGACCGGCGCCAGACGGTCCTGAAATCCATCGATGAGCAAGGCAAGCTCACGGACGACCTTAGGGCGGAAATAGAACGCTGCGAGTCCAAGACCGTCCTCGAGGACCTTTACCTGCCCTACAAGCCCAAGCGCCGCACGCGGGCAATGATCGCAAGAGAGAAGGGACTGGAACCCCTGGCCGAATTGATTCTCGCCCAGCCGGTCGATACCGATCCCGCCGCCGCCGTGATGGGCTTCCTGAACGAGGAAAAGGAAGTGCGCACCATCGAGGAGGCACTGACCGGGGCACGCGACATCATCGCCGAGCGGATTGCCGAGAACGCCCAGATCCGGGCAGTGATCCGCGAGGCCTACTTCAAGCGCGGCACGATCTGCTCCAAGACGGCCAAGGCCGAAGCCGTGGCAGAAACCTCGAAGTACAAGGACTACTTCGATTTCAGCCAGGCGATCTCGGACATCCCGTCGCACCGCTACCTGGCGATCCGCCGCGGGGAAACCGAAGGCGAACTGCGCCGTTCGCTGGTCGTGGACGCGGAACCGCAGCTCGCGCGGATCCGCGAGCTGTTCACACCAGATGCGCAGTCGCCGTTCGTCGGCGAACTGGAAAAGGCCATCCTGGACGCCTACAAGCGCCTGCTGACACTCGGCGTCGAGATGGATGTCTCGGTCGAGATGAAGATGAAAGCCGATCGGGCCGCGGTCGAGATCTTCGCCAAGAACCTGCGCAGCCTGCTGCTGACAGCGCCCTTCGGCGAGAAACCGGTGATCGGCATCGACCCCGGCCTGCGTACCGGCTGCAAATGCGTGGCCATCGACGCCACAGGCAAATATCTCGACACCATCACCATCTATCCCAGCCAGGGGGCCGAGCAGGCGCGCAAGGCGCAGATCGACCTGGGCTCCTTCATCCAGAAGCACAAGCCGAGCGCGATCGCTGTCGGCAACGGCACAGCCGGGCGCGAGACCGAGGCCTTTGTCAAGAGCCTGCTGGGCCTGATGAAGTGTACCGGCATCAGCGTCGTCGCGGTCAGCGAGGCGGGCGCATCAGTCTACAGCGCATCGCCCATCGCCCGCGAGGAGTTCCCGGACCTGGACCTGACCGTGCGCGGGGCCATCTCCATCGCGCGCCGCCTGCAGGACCCGCTGGCCGAGTTGGTCAAGACCGACCCCAAGTCGATCGGCGTCGGCCAGTACCAGCACGATGTCTACCAGGAACTGCTGAAGGACAAGCTTGACGAGGTGGTCGTCAGTTGCGTCAACCATGTCGGCGTGGAACTCAACACCGCCAGTGCCCCGCTGCTCTCGCGGGTCGCCGGTGTCGGCGAGACGCTTGCCCGCAAGATCGTGGACCACCGCAACAGCAACGGGGCCTTCCGCAACCGGCGCGACCTGCTCAAGGTCACCGGCCTGGGACCGCGCACGTTCGAGCAGGCCGCCGGCTTCCTGCGCATCCGCGGGGGCAACCATCCGCTGGACGCCTCCGCCGTGCATCCGGAACGCTACACCCTCGTGGAGACCATGGCCGCCGATATCGGCCAGCCGCTGGACAAGCTGGTTGGCAATGTCGAGATCGTCAACAAGATCAGCATCCGCAAATACATCAGCGACGAGGTTGGCGAGCCCACGCTCAACGATATCATCACCGAGCTGAAGAAGCCGGGCCGTGACCCGCGCGAGCAATTCGAGGATGTCGGGTTCCGCGATGATGTCAACACCATGGAGGACCTGAGCGAGGGCATGGAACTGAAGGGCGTGGTCACGAATGTCACCGCCTTCGGCGCGTTTGTGGATATCGGCGTGCACCAGGATGGCCTGGTACATATTTCCCAGCTCTGCGACCGCTATATCAACGATCCGTCCGAGGTCGTGCAGGCGGGGGACCGCATCAATGTGCGCGTGCTGGAAGTGGATCTGGCCCGCAAGCGGATCTCGCTCACCGCACGCAAGAACGCGCCCGCGGCCGGCGGTACCGGCACCACGGCACCCGCGAAACGGCCAAACGAGCCGCGTCCGCCGAATGCGGGACATCGCCCCCCCGCTCCGCCACCCCGGCAATTCAACGCGAATCCGTTTGCCAACCTGTGATGTTCTAGAAGCTGAACTTGAGATCGAGCAGCGGGAGGGCACTGAAATCCGGCTCGAACCGCGCGTCCTTCTCGATCGCCCGAGTACAGGCATCCAGCCGTCGGTCATTGTAGCGGGCGGCTGCATCGGCACCACCGTAGATGCTGCCCGAGTAGAACGTGACCCCGGCAAAGCCGACCACGGCCACGCCCGCCCACTGCTCATGATCGGCAAACTCGACCACGCCCCAGATGCAGAGCGTATTCAGTATCAGGGAGCGCAAGGCATTCGCGTATTCGCCGGAATAGGCGTATCCCAGTCCGGGCACCAGCCCGAGCAGGCCGCCCACCACCATGCTCTTGTCGCGCCCGCGCGAATAATCATTGATCGCCGTGACGGCAGCCGCATTCGTGCCGAATGGCGACGCATCCAGCAACGCGCGGGCCTCGTCCAGCTTGCCGGCCTCGACCTGCACCGCTGCCAATTGCAGCGTCGCCAGTCGCCGCACCGGTTCCTTCCGCGACTCGTCCATGAGGGATTCAAGATAGAACGCGGCCTCATCCGGACGCCGCCATGCCCGGCTGTTGCTGGCGCGCAGCAGGTAGATCTCGGTTTCCAGCGCCGGGGCCGCCTCTTCCGCCATGTTGATCATCCGCTCGGCCTGCCAGTAGCGCCCCGACTTCCAGTAGGCGTATCCCGCCAGCCATGAGAAGGCACCGCACTCATCCGCCCCCTCGTAATCCATCGCCAGACGCCGGAACTCCAGCGCTGCCTGCGGATACTCCCCGCTTTTCGCCAGGTCCGCGGCAAAGTCCCAGCCGGAAGCCGGGGCAGAAAGCGACATCAGCAACGCCCACACGACAATAAGCCAACTCCTATTTCTCATTCCCTTTATCTCCTCGATATCTAATTGATTGCCACAAAAAGCACAAAATCCACAAAACTGATATACAGCATTTCTTTTGTGCTTTATGTGCCTTTTGTGGCTAATGACATCTCTGCATTCATGTAAGCAAGGTTTCTGTGTATTCCGTGTGTTCCGTATTTAAAAAGTGTTATCACGCTGTTGAGACGGCTTCCAGCCGATATGATCCGAGACCGGGTCGGCAAACCGGACCTGCCCCATTTCATTCGTTACCGGTTGATGGCGGGCCACGACCATGGACGCCTCGGCAATCAGCCGGTCGCCCGTCATCGGTAGCCCCAACCAGCCGCATTCCATGGCCGCCTGCATACTGTAACGCGAGCAGCTCGGTTCCATCACGCAGCGGGAGCCAAGTGCGGGGGCGACCATCAGCCGGTAGAAGCCGACCATGGCCTTGACCGGCAGCACCCCGAGGCGCTTCCACCAGCTTGTCTGCCGTCGATTGCTTGACAGATTATGCTCGGCTTGTCCGCGCAGCTCCCGAGCTGATGCCGCGAATGCCGATTCGGCAAGCTCCACCCGCCGACATTCGTACCGGCAGGCATCCCAGTCGCCCTCCGCAGCCAGTTCACGCGCCAGCGCCAGCGGCAACTGCCCAGCCCGTGCCGTCAGCGCACCGAGACAAAGCAGACTTATCAACACTATACGTAAACCGCAAATCATAAGTAACCAACAAAAAAGGATTCACCGCCATTGCCGGCGATGAATCCTTTTTTGAATCAACATTTATTCCAGATCAATAGTAATTGCCGGGATAGACCTTCTGCAGATCCGCGCGGCCCGTGCCACCGGCGATTTCGATACCATCCCAGATGTAGAAGATAATCCCTACATACGGGATCGCGCGACCGATTTCACGCCAGTGGAAATCCTTGCCGTCACGGTAATCCTGCGCCGTGCGCGGGCCCAGGCAGATGCCGACCAGGAACCAGGGCAGGAATTCACGACTGCCAGTTCCCTGGTCGTTGTAATCCGCACCCGTGCGCAACCCGAAGCAACACCCCGTGAAGAAGCCAGCCGCGCCGCTCGACTCGCCAGCCGCCGCCTGCACTGCCGGTGCGACCACCGACATCACCATCACCGCCGCCATGACCACCGCCAAAACCTTGCGCATCTTCCGCTCCTTTCGTTTTTCCTGAAACCAGTTCAACAATGGCACGAGGCTACTTCAGCACCGCGCTCCATGCAATCTTTTTTTTACATCATTTTTTTTCGCGTTCCGCCAAAATACCAATCATCTCATCGACACTGACGAACCGCACACCTGCCGCCGCCAGGACCGCGTCAAACAGCGATGCATCCAGCGGCTCGTTGACCACCAGCGCGCTGACCCGCACCGTCTCGCGGATCGTCTGGCCATCCGGCCCGGTCACAGTCGCCTGCTGGAGACAGGGGACCCAGATGCCCGGCTTCGCTTCGCGCCAGCCGCCAAAGTTGACCTCCATTTGGCGTTGCGCCCGGTCGGCGGCACTGAAGAGCGAGACCCGCGCCAGCCGTCCCTCCGTATCCATGGCAAGCTCGGCAAAAGGATGCGGCTCGAGCGACTCGTAGCCTCGCCGCACGGGAAATCCCTCGATCGGGGGTAGAGTCTGTTCGGGGACCCCGCGCAGCCGCAGCAGGTAATCCTCCGCCGTGCCCGGCACCTTGCGCACCTGCAGCAGCTCGGCATCCGAGGCTTCAGCCAGCGGGATCCGCACACCCTCCGCATGACCCTCAACCCACTTGTGGATGTTGGTTCCGTCCACCAGTATCCGCCGCGGCTCGGGCGTTACCGTCTCCACGCGCAGGCGATCCGGCCGCTCATACCAGACCCGGCTCAAGGTGTGTACCCGCCTGCCATCCACCAGCGTCTCGCGGCGGATATCGCACCGCACGGTCAGGATCGCCTCATTGGTCGCGATCAGTTGATCGGCCAGCGTCTGTGCAACGGTTTCGGCACCGGCAGGCAACGCCGCCATCACCATCATAAGAACCAGAGTCGTTTTTTTCATGTCGTTTACCTTTACGCTAACAGCCGCTCACGGACCGCCCGGCGGGAAAACACCCGGCGGGGCTGGCTCGGGCTCGATGCCCGCCTCGCGCGGCTTCTCGATCAGCTGGTCAATCACCTTACCCTCTACATCCACAACCACACCGCCTCCTGGACCGGAAACAGGAAGAACGACATCAGGCACAGGATCGGCTGCCACCCCGCCTGCGTCTACCGGACCCGCTGGCACGGCAGGCCCAGCGGTGGGGTACGCGACTTGCGCAGCACCAGCTGAAACCATCACCTCGTCAGCTGGCGGCGGCATCTCCGGTACCGGCTCCCGCCTGCATCCGCCAGCCGCCAGCAGCATTACTGCCAGCACACCGAAATAGCATTTTTCTCGCATATCCACCTCCTGCCACGTTTGCATCAGGTGGTAGTTCTACCACAAGCCCCCACCCTCACGCAACTTGAACCCGCAAAAAGGTCCCCTCCTTGGAGGGGTGCCCGAAGGGCGGGGTGGGTTCCCCTAGCCGTCACGATATGCGATCACCTGTTGATCTCGAAGCGTTTATTCGCTCTAATATGCCCATGACGTCATCCACCAAACATGAACGCAACGCCCCGGATTTGCCTGCGGACGAGATCCTGATGGCGGAAGCGGCGCATTCGCGCGAGGCTTTCACGACGCTGGTGCAACGGCATCAGCAGCCGCTTGTGAACTTTTTCCGCCGCATGGGCGATTACACTCATGCAGAGGATCTGACGCAGGAAACATTTGTACGGCTGTTCAAATACAGGAAGCGCTATCAACCGAAGGCGAAGTTCACCACGTTCCTTTACACGCTTGCCCGGCGCGCCTGGATCGACCACCGCCGTCGCGCGGGGCGACGCGAGGAGGCCTACGAAGCGTTCGCCAGCGAAATGGACGTGCGCCTGGACACAGGAACGGGGTCGGAACGGGAAATGCACCACCGCGTGAGGAAGGCGCTGGCGGGTTTGAGCGAGGAAATGCGGGGTTGCGTGATCATGAGTGTTTATCAGGGATTCAAATACGAGGAAATCGCGCGGATCATGGACGTACCGCTGGGAACCGTGAAGACCAGGGTGTTCAACGCCATGCGAAAGTTGAAAGAGGCGTTGAAATGAAATCACGCAAGCTAAACGAGACCGGCCCATGCCCGCCGCCGGAAGCGGTGGTTGCGTCTGTCATGAACGGCGATGGTGCCGACGGCGCACAGTCCGTGGGTGACCACATCGCGCAGTGCGCGACCTGCCGGCTCCTGGCGGAGGAGGCGGCCGGGACACACGACCTGCTGCGCATGGACGCCGATCTCCCCGTCCGGGACCTGACGGCCGACATCATGGACAAACTACACGGAAATGACGGGTCATCACCGGACCGGCACGTGACGCTTCTGCACTGGCAAG
>CAZZBA010000089.1:12787-13195 GCA_964652765.1 uncultured Victivallales bacterium
ACCGCTGCGGATCGCGGCTGCACTCGCCGTCCTGCTGGGTGCCGCCTATTTGCTGCACCGCTCAAACACCCCTTCATTCGTCGATACTCCTGTAGATCCGACATCCCTGGCAGTGTGTGCGGGCCAGCAGTGGCTGCTTGCAAACCAGCTTCCTTCAGGCGGATGGGATGCCGCCACACTGGGCGGAAACCCCGGCTATACCGAGGCGCTGGACGGCCTGGCCGTGCTGGCCATCATCACCGCCGACACCCCCCGCAACGCCGATACGCTCGCCTCCCTGAACCGGGCCGGTGATTTCCTTCTGGCGCAACAGGCACAAGACGGACGGATCAGCCGGGATGCGGACGCGGCCATGTACAACCACGGGATCGCCACCCTGGCACTGCTGGAGATCCACCGCCTGACCGG
>CAZZBA010000090.1:0-7732 GCA_964652765.1 uncultured Victivallales bacterium
CGCTTGCCCCATCATTTGCTCCTGTTTTGGCCAGTGAACAGGCCTTGGAAGCAAGCTCCCGTCCGAATATCATTTTCATTCTGGCTGATGATCTGCGTTGGGATGCCATGGGATTCATGGGTCATCCTTTCTTGAAAACACCAAATCTCGACCGTATGCGTGCGGAGGGGGTGCATTTCCAGAATGCGTTTGTAACCACAGCCCTGTGCTCTCCCTCCCGTGCGAGCATATTGACCGGGGCATACGCACATAACCACAGGGTTATCGGTAACGAGAAGCGCGAGATTGATCACGACAAGATGCCTACGTTTCCGCGGTTACTCAAGGAATCCGGATACGAGACGGGTTTTGTCGGTAAATGGCATATGAGGCCGAACGATAAGCCCCGGCCTGGGTTTGATTACTGGCTTAGTTTCAAAGGACAGGGCGTCTATACCGATCCCGTGTTGAATGAGAACGGCAAGGAGGTCAAGGCGACAGGCTACACGACCGATCTATTGACGGATTATGCGGTACAGTTTATCCAGAAGCAGCGAGAGACCCCGTACTGCCTTTACCTTTCGCATAAAGCGGTTCACTCGCCGTTCACGCCTGCTTCACGCGATGCAGGAGCTTATGCCGGAATACCGTTGCCGGAGCCTGCCAATGCAAGGGATACGTATGCCGGAAAGCCAGAATGGACAAGAGCTGTGGCGTCCGTGGAGCCGGGAGTGCCTAGTGTAGTTCCTGATTCGGTGGAACCTCCTGTATGGGATCCCGCGAATGCACGCCGGATGGGCTATCTACACACGATCAATGCGTTGGATCATGGGCTTGGCCGTATCCTCGACGTTTTGGAACAACGTGGCGAACTTGATCAAACGGTGATTATCTTTGCCAGTGACAACGGCTATTTCCTCGGTGAGCATGGTCTCGGTGACAAGCGGCTGATGTACGAGGAATCGATCCGCATTCCCTTGCTGATGCGCTATCCGCCACTGGCCAAGCCCGGAACAACTGTGGATCAGATGGTTTTGAATATTGATTTTGCACCAACCATCCTCGATCTGGCTGGTGTCAATCCCGCGAAAACCATGCAGGGTTCCTCGGTACTACCGCTGCTTGCCGGTCATTCGGAAGGTTGGCGCACATCGTTCCTCTATGAATACTGGATCGACCTGACGCTCCGGATTCCACGCATTGTGGGAGTCAGGACGGCGGATTGGAAGCTGATCCGTTATCCTGATATCGACGACATTGACGAGCTGTATGACCTGGAAAAAGATCGGCTTGAGATGAACAACCTGGCGCTCGTTCCGGAACATGCGGAGCGTCGCAAAGCGCTGGAGGCTGAGCTCATGCGGCTATTAAAGGAATCGGGCTGGCCTGATGGCGCGCAGCGAGGTGTCTCGCTTCCACGGCTTGAGTAGCCTATCACGTTGAATCTTGGGTGGTGCGTTTTACTATATGAAAGGGTTAGGGAGGTGGATATGTCGAATGCGAAAAAGGAAATACATGGTTACCAGTCGGCGATCGACTCGGTTCTTGATCGCTGTCGTCAGGTTTTCCTGAATGCCAGTGGGCAGGATCGCCTTATCACCCGTGACTTCACGGCAGAGGAGCTGCAAGGGCGACGTCGGAGGCTGGCGGAAAAGATCGGGCCGGATGCGTGCATCCTGATCCCCGCCGCTCCGCTCCAGGCCGGTCATCGAGCCTGCCAGGATGCAACCTTCTATTACTTCACCGGGCTCGACGTCCTGCAATCCTTCCTGCTGATCCGTGGCGGTGACGGGCATAGCACCGTGTTCCTGCCCACCCGCGACGAGGTGGAGGGAGAGTCCGGAGACCGGCTCGGTTACGAGGAGGCCGACATGATAAAGGCGCGTCTGGCCTTTGATGATGCGAGGCCGATCGGCCAGATGGGGGACGCGCTCTCTGGTATCACCAGGCTTTTCCTGCCCTTTGCCGAGACCGAAGCCGGCGGCGTCACCCGTTTCCAGGCCGCTGCCTGCGCCCGCAAACGGGAGGAGACGGAGTGGGATGGCGTGGAGCCGCGTCACAAGGTCCTGATCCGGACGCTTGGAAAGCGCTTTCCCTCGATGACGATTGAAGACGCGAGCGACATCATCGGCAGGATGCGGCGCGTCAAGAGTCAGGCGGAGATCGAGGTGCTGCGGCAGGCCGGGCATCTCTCGGCGCTGATCATGAACGAGTCGATGAAGGCCACGCGGCCCGGTCTATGCGAGAGCCACCTGGAAGCCATTGCCAAATACATCTATTCAGCCTATGGGAACTGCGACCTGGGGTACGGCGTGATCGCAGCCAGTGGCAAACGGATCGTCAACGGCCATTATCACTTCAATAATTCCACGATACAGGATGGCGAGGTCGTGTTGATGGACTGCGGCCCGGACCTGCGGCATTATTCCAGCGACATCGCCCGCATCTGGCCTGTGTCCGGCACCTACAGTGATTGGCACCGGCAGATCTACGGCTTTATCGTGGAATACCACAAAGTGCTCATCAGTCTTATCAAACCCGGTATTCTGGCGCAGGATGCCTACACCGAGGCGCGGGCGAGAATGCGCCGTGACTATGTTCCGCGTTTCTTCACAGGCGGCAATTTGCCCGAGCCGATTGACCGGATGCTCAGCGGTGGGGGCCCCTACAACCACTGTGTGGGACTGAGTGTACATGACTTCGTCGGGAAATGGCGCGATGAGGTCATCGAGGAAGGCATGGTGTTCGTGGTCGATCCGATGGCCATGTTCACCGATCGGCAGCAGTATATCCGTGTCGAGGATACCATCGTGGTCACCCGTTACGGCTGCGAGCGCCTGACCGGTGCCGCCCCGATTGATCTCGATGAGGTCGAGGCACTGATGAAGGAGCCCAGCCGTATCTTCGTTAAATAGCGCAAGCTAAGAAACTCGCTGGAAGGAGTTGTTTGCAAGGTTTACGGCATTGCAGTCATTGGTCACCATGATGCTGCGCTGGTACGGATCCGTCGTCAGCTCGATGACGTTGTCCGCAATCACGAGGTTGCTGGTCCCCGCTGCCTTCACGGCTGTTCCGGACTCAGGCAGGACGAAGGTGTTTCCTCTGATTTGTATGTTTTGATGCACCGATGGATTGGGAATGCGTTGGCGGGGCGTGATGAGAATGGCCTCCTTGCCGCATTCCTCGAAGCGGTTGTCGAGGATGCGCATGTCCCTGACGCAACCGGATTCAAACCAGTTGGAACTATCGGCCTCGATATTGATGCCGTTGCTGTGGATCCGGACAAAACGATTTCCTTGAACAAGGACCTTCTGGCGCGAGGTCAGCAGGAACCCGCGCGTGGGAATCCGTTTAATGGTACATCCCGTAATCTCAACTGCAGGCGTCCAGCTTGTGTTCTCGAGGACGTCCTGGACACGCAGTCCATCCGGTACCTGTTGCTCAAGCGTGACCACGATCTCGAAGGGATTGATCATTCTAGCATCTGTCACCTTGGAAGAACCGAAACTCTCCATGCTGTCCCAGCGGACAAAGTCCACCTCATCGCCCGGATTGAAAGCCATGAACCCGTATGTCTGCCGATGCATGAAGCGCAAACGGACCGATGTACTTGAGAGAACCTCCTGAATCTGGAGATAGGTTCCATGGACATTGATGGCATCATCGTGAGCGCCGTCGAACACGCATTCCCGATATGTGATCTGACCACGGCAGCCGGAAAAATGAGTCGAATCGGCCCACACCGAACATGTACGTCCGCTGCTCGCTTCCGGGGCCATGCGCACCTTGTCCAGTGTGATGTCCTCGCTGAACTGCCCGACGATTCCCATGCCGTGAAGGTAGAGGAGATCCAGGTTCACAAAGGTCACGGCTTTACTGCCCCTGACAAAAATGCCGACGCAATCGCGGTAGGTCTCGCGCAGTTGGAATACGCGGCCGGGGATCATGCTATGTTTGCCGTGTGCGCGCATGACGCCGGGTTCCATGGCTTCAAGTCGCATCCCCTGCAGTGGATCCTTTCGCCTCCAGATCGACCCGGTCTCGGGAATCAACTCCTGAGCGAGACCCGTATCGTGGGACCAGCCCTCGCCTAGCCAGGTGATCTTGCCGTCGGCAATCGTGTGCCAGGAATCGGGATGGATTCTGAGGTCGGCAGCGTTCTCCGTTGCAGAAACAACCGTGAACTCGGAGACCGTGGGGCGGTGGTAATCCACCTGCAGGTCACGAATCGTTACCTCTTCCGAGTGGTCTATGCAGACCACGATCATCTTATTGCGACATACGAGACGGGCACCGTTCCCATGTATGGCGATATGACTGGCGTTCTCGATCAGTATCCCGAGATGCTTGGGAATATCGGGTTGATCGTTGTTGTTGGAAATGTGGTAACCCCGCATCGCTCCAGATTGCGTATAGAAGTCATATCGGCCCGGCGCGAACACGACTTCGATAGGGGCATTCGCCGTTCCATGGCCGTGGATCACCAATGATGTCTTGAACGTTCCCGGAGCAACCACCACAATGCGATCGCCAGGTCCAAGGATCAGTGACTCCAAGGGGACGAAACTTTTCCATGGCTGATTGCCGATGGTTCCGTTGTGCGTATCGCAACCGTTGCCAGGGTCTATATAGAAAGTGCTCATGGGTAGCATCTTCTTGTTTCGGTCCCGCTCTGTCAATATTTCTGACCATTTCTTTCTAGATCCAGAAGCGATTATGCAATAAACTGTGAAGGTTGTGTTATCGAGTTTCCTGTTTCGTTTTGTCAAAGAAGGATTATGGCGGATTCCTGCAACGATTAATCACGCACAGGAAGCGGCTGGCGGCACTCAGGGTCAACGCCCATCCTCGCCCATAACCGTCCAACTGATGCGATGAATATACCGACTGGCATAAAAATGGTACCGGACCGGAATGTCTTGCAACCGCAAGCGCAGAAATGGCAATGGCATGGATTATACAACAAATGGGACAGGATGGAGCAAAAATGAAGCGACCGAATGTTGTTTTTGTTTTGACGGATGATCAGGGGTATGGGGAGATCGGTGCGCATGGAAATCCGTACATCCAAACACCGAATCTGGATAGGTTGCATGCGGAATCCATCCGGTTCACGGATTTCCATGTCGGCACGACCTGTGCGCCTACGCGGGCCGGGCTGCTGACGGGGCACAACTGCAACAGTGCGGGCGTATGGCACACGATCGGTGGGCGCGCGCTGCTGCGCACGGATGAATGGACGCTTGCCGATGCACTCAAGGGGGCGGGTTACCGCACAGGCCATTTCGGCAAGTGGCACCTCGGGGATGCAACGCCGTTCCGTCCGCACGAGCGCGGCTTCGAGTATTCGGTGGCGCACTGGGGCGGGGGCATCGGCAACACGGCCGACCACTGGGGCAATGACTACTACGATGATACCTATTCCGTGAATGGCGAGCCCGTGAAATTCGAGGGATTCTGCGCGGATGTCTTCTTCTCTGAGGGCATGAAGTTTATCGAACGCCACACCCGTTCGGCGAACTCAGGGCAGGAGGATGAACCCTTCTTCTGCTACATCGCCAGCAACACGCCTCACAGTCCCTGGAACATCGAGGACAAGTACAGCAGTCTCTACAAGGATGTCGCCCCATCGGATGCACGGGCGCGTTTCTACGGCACTGTAACCAATGTCGATGAGAACGTCGGACGCCTGCGGGCAAAACTGGAGGAGCTTGGCATCGCGGACAACACGATTGTTATCTTCATGACCGATAATGGTTCCGGCGGGGGCGTGACGAGCGATGCCCAGGGACATGTTGAAGAAGGGCCCTGCAACTTCAATGCGGGCATGCGCGGGACGAAGGTGTGGGAATACGAGGGTGGTCACCGGGTTCCGTTTTTCCTGTACGATCCCCGGCAAGAACGAGTCGGGGATCGTGACATAAGCACGTTGACATCCTATATCGCTTTCATGCCTACGCTATTGGACCTGTGCGGTGTCGATGTTCCATCGGGGCGAACCTTTCATGGGCAGAGCCTCAAGCCGCTTATCGATGGGGTGCAGGGCGGGAATTGGGAAGAACGCGTATTGGTGACGGATACGCAGCGCGTGGCCCGGCCGGTGAAGTGGCAGAAGAGTTGCGTCATGCAGAACCGCTGGCGCCTGATCAATGGCCGAGAGTTATATGACCTGGCCGGTGATCCCGGACAGCGGGATGATATTGCCGACAAGTACCCTGAGTTGGTTACTGAGCTACGGGACGGGTATTGCCGGTGGTGGGAGCTGGTGTCCGCGCAGTTCGACCGGGATATTCCGTTTCATATTGGCGAGGATGATGCCGAAGTCGTATTGACGACGCATGATATCCGCAACGAGGCGACGCAGGTGGTTTGGAATCATAAAGAGGTGCGTGCTGGCCTGATTGTCTCGGGCTACTGGGAGATTGATGTGCGCAGGGCAGGGCTCTATCAGTTCGAGCTGCGGCGCTGGCCCCGCGAAGCCGGGCATGCGCTCGGTGATGGTATCGAGGGTGATGACGTGGAAATCCGATGGGATTGTATCCAGGAATCATATCGGCCGATGTATACGGGCGGCAAGTCGATCGATATACGCTGGGCACGCCTGATCATCGGCGACCAGGTCCTGTATGCAGAGGTAGATCCCAAGGCGAAATATGTCCGGTTCGAAATCGAGCTCCAAACCGGTCCCGCTCACGTTTATCCATCGTTCCATTCGAGCGCCCCAGGCACAATCGCCCCTTATTACATTTATACACGGAGGATAGGATGATGTCTCGATCGGTTACACGCTTACGAGAAAATTGGAAATTTACCCGGATCGCACATGCCGATGCCCTTGATCCTTCCGGCGACGATTCGGGCTGGAAGACGGCAGGGCGTGCAGGAAATCACGGGGCGTAACGGCGGATTGCCGCACACGGGGGAGGGTTGGTATCGTCAATGGTTGGATGTTCCGGCTGCGGCTCAGAAGCGGTGCTACCGGTTGGAATGCGACGGCATCATGAGTCATGCCAAGGTCTATTGCAATGGAACATATGCCGGGGTCTGCAACGGCGATGCCACATCTCTTGAGTCCTTTAATGGATCCCGCATCAAAGCGTTTAATGGGCTGTGTGTGCTCTACATTCAATCCAGGAAGGGTGAGGGAGGTGGCGTCACCATTGCCGCCTGTGCGGACGGATTGACGCAAGGGGCCGCAAGGCTGCAGTCGGTTTCCTGATAAACGAGAGGGTATGTACAGGATGAGTATAAGTAAAGAATTCAACGGCGTATGTGTCATCCTGTTCGTTATAACAGCGTTCACCTTCAATTTGTGGGCCGTACCGGCTGGTGCGCCCAGTGGGGGTAAGGCCAGCAATATGTACAATACCGGTGCGGAAGGCGATATCACCAGCCAGATGAACCTGATGTGGGCAACCTTTGGCCGTGGCGAGAATGTCAGGCTGACACTGTTTGGCAATGAGCCTGGCTGGTATGAATGGATGGCCCGCAAGCATTGCTGGTCGGACACGCCAGAATACCGGGAGATGCTGCATCGCTATCTGGTCGATTGGCCACAGTCGAATGACGGGTATATATGGACTTGGGGCAATGAGGAGGGGTGGCCCACCCATCATGTTCGCCATAACGAGAACAACGCCAAGTATATCCTCGCAGGCTGCAAGTACTACTGCTGGCAGGGTGGGTACGCCTTTCTTGAAGCGGTGGAGTCAACGACCACGACGCCGCTGGCGTTCAATGAGCGACGTTGATC
>CAZZBA010000090.1:7742-11406 GCA_964652765.1 uncultured Victivallales bacterium
GTGGATTCAACGACCACTACGTCCGTCCGCCCCAATCAATCCGATATATCCAACGGGCGCAAAGTCCTGGAGAAGCTTCGGGCCGCCATGGCGTATCAGCTGACGACACTCAAAGGGCGGGAAGGCCTGGCCATCGTGACCGACCCGCAATGCGATGGTACCGTAGACGGCATGCCCAGCGACTACTGGGACAACTTCCGCTTCGGTTACAAGTCGGCCTACTTGAATATCTACTTCTACGCATCACTGCAGGCCATGGCTGATCTGGAGAGGAGCCTGGGCAACACCGGTCGGGCAGCGGAGTTGGAGGCGCTGGCGGCTCGTGTGAAGGGCAATTACCAAAAGACATTCTGGGATTCAGGCAAGGGTCGTTTCATCGGTTGCATCGATATATCCGGCCGGCAATGGGATTTCGGTTTCACCTACCTCAATCTGGAAGCCATAACCTATGGACTCGCTACTCCAGAACAGGCCGCTGCCATTTTTGAATGGCTTGATGGAAAGAGGATCATTGCCAGTGACAAACAGCAGGTCGGTGATCGGATGACCGGTGCCACCGGATCCGAGATCTACGCCCTGGGCTGGGCGCCGTTATCCACCACCAGGGCCGTTGAAAGCATCACGGTAGATGGCAAGCACTGGTGGTGGCATCTCGGGGACAAGATCACCGTTTCCGGAACTCGTGCAAATGCCATCTACGGCGAGCATCTGGAAAACGGCGGTGCTATCTTTTATGTTTCCCACTATGACATGATGGCGCGCCTGCGGACCTTTGGCTCGGACAATGCCTGGAAACGTTTCGAAGGCATTCTGGCGGAATTCCGCAAGGACGAGCTGAAGCGTGACCCCAAGAACAACAGGGGAGCCGCCTGGAAATGGGGCATTATCGGCGAGTTCCCCGAATCCGGGCTGGTGCCTGCCACCATCGCGCTAGGATTTTTGGGCTTGGATGCGAGCCCCGAGTCACTCATCGTCAGACCGTGTCTTCCGCAAGCATTGCCGTGGCTGGAAGCGCGACACGTCAACTATCGCGGCGGCATCTACAGTATCCGCGCCGACCGGGCTTCCATCCGCATAATAACCGTTGCGGGAGCCGGGAAACCTTGTAAAGTACAGTGCGATAGGCAAGACCCTGTCACCGTGCCTGAACAAGGACAGGAAATTTGCATTTTACGACGGAATCAATCATAGTGAGTTGCCTCTAATCCTGTCTGAAGAGGAGTGTTGATGAAGCCGAATATCCTGTTTTTGTTTCCGTACCAGTTGATAGCTATATCCTGTTGAGTATGAAACCTGCGAAACAAGTTGCCTACATGGGAGAACCCCCGATACAGCCTGCTGATCCACGCAGCAGGGCTGCTTGGCAGGCATCATGGCTGAAGGATCCGGTCTTTGGTGATGTGGCTTGTCGGGAATTGATCGATCCTGATCGCAGGGAAGAGCGGAACGGCGAGATCCGGAATGTACACACGTTGTTCCGGCGGGAGTTTCGGCTTGTCAGCAGGTCGATTCGGGATGCTCGCCTGTATATAACGGCATACGACTTCTATAAGCTCTATATCAACGCACGGTTTGTCGGAGTCGGCCCCGCACCGGCTTATCCATTCGATTATCCGTATAATGCATGGGATGTAACCGCAGCACTGTCGGCGGGCGGCGTTAATTGCATCGGTGTGCATGCGTTTTATCAAGGCCTGCACAGCCTGACATTTCCCAGTGGTGATAATCTCTCTGGTTTGCTGTTGCAACTTGAGATCGAGTATGAGGATGGGGACACCACCATAATCGTTTCCGATGTTGATTGGCGCTGCTTCCGGGTGGAGGCCTACGAGAGTCGGCAGGTGATGGGGTATCAAACCGCATTCTCGGAACATATCGACTTGAGGAAGCTACCGGTCGGATGGACCGAGGCTGGCTATGACGACCGCGAGTGGTTCCTGCCGATTGTCACCGCGATTCCTGAATACTATTGCCTGTCGCCACAGGTGACTCCGCCTGTAGCGGTTTCGAAGCGGGAGCCGATGTGCATCGTCAAGAATGGGGAAGGGCACTACTTCATTGATTTTGGGACGGAGCTTTCCGGGGAAACCGCATTCCTTGTGAGCGGACCTTCCGGTCATCAGGTGGAGATCCGGCACGGTGAGGAGCTGGATGACGAGGGGAACGTCCGCTATGACATGCGCTGCAACTGCAAGTATCAGGAGTTCTGCACGTTGTCGGGACGTTCCAACGAGACGTTGGCATTCTTTGACTACAAGGGCTTTCGCTACGTTGAGATTCTGAACTGGCCGGAAGAGCTGATCGCGGGGCGGGTGTGGGCGCACGAGCGGCACTATCCGTTTCCGGTAGATGCCTCGTCATTCTCCTGCTCCAATCCGTTGCTGAACGATATCTGGGCGCTCTGTCGCAACGGGGTTCGCGTGGGCACGCTCGATACCTACCTGGATTGTCCGACGCGCGAGAAGGGCGGCTTCATGGGCGATGGGTTCGTGACTGGTATCAGTCATCTGATCCTGACCGGCGATGCCAGGGTGATGCGCAAGTTCCTCAAGGATGTGGCGAACACAAGTCGATATTGTCCAGGGCTGTTCTCAACGGCGCCCAATTACGTCAACGGTGAGATAGCGGAATATTCGTTGCTGTGGCCGGTGCTGCTGGAATATTATTACCAGTGGACGGGGGACCTGATATTCCTACGGGAGATGATGCCGGTGCTGGAGGGTCTGCTGCGCTACTATGCGGCATACGAGAACGGAAACGGCCTGCTGCAGGACGTCTTCTCGCAGGCGACGAAGCGCTATTCCGTACTGGTGGACTGGCCGAAGAATCTGCGCGACGGGTATGATGACCCTTGCCTGATGGGTGCGCGCACCGAGGAGTCGGCCCCGGAGGGGGTTGTCAACACGATGGTCCATGGCTTCTACTCCTGCGCGCTCCATGCTGCCGGACGATTGGCGGATATTTCCGGATCGGAGACGGTCGCGACTCTTGTTGCAGGGCGTTCCTGCAGATTGCGCGATGCGATGCTGGGGCAGCTACGGGATGTGAAAACAGGACTGTTCGTCGACCGCAACGGTTCGTCACACAGCTCCCTGCACGCCAATGTCACCCCGCTGATGGCGGGAATGCTTTCAGAACATGAGCGTTCTGTGGTTGTGGATCTGATCCGTGATAAGCGGCTTAGCTGCGGCGTCTATTTCTCGTGCTTTGTGCTGAAGGCCCTGTATGGTGCCGGGGAAGCAGACCTTGCATACGACCTGATGACAAGCCGGGACCTGCACTCGTGGAATTCGATGCTGGAAGCCGGTGCGA
This sequence comes from uncultured Victivallales bacterium, assembly GCA_964652765.1. Taxonomy (GTDB): domain Bacteria; phylum Verrucomicrobiota; class Kiritimatiellia; order UBA8416; family UBA8416; genus UBA8416. The sequence goes on from CAZZBA010000090.1 coordinate 11,055, forward strand.
CCACCTGCATGGAGGCATGGGCACCGGACTTGAAATGGAATACGAGTTGGTGTCACCCTTGGAGCAGTTCCCCGATCCATATGGTCACCCATGAGCTGATGGGACTGAAGCCACGAACGCCAGGCTGGCGTGAAGTCAGCTTTGCGCCCCGGCCACCGCGTGGCCTCTCATCCGCGAACATCACGCTCACCACGCCGCGCGGCAAGATCCATGCCGCGTTCAGGCAGGTGAAAGATGCCATCACGTATGAACTGCACCTTCCTGAAGGCTGCCGTGCAATCTGCACGTTTGTCGGTTCTGTCGGTGATATGGTGGTCAACGGCGGTGACAAGAAGTCTTTTCAGATTGGCAA
>CAZZBA010000090.1:11506-13133 GCA_964652765.1 uncultured Victivallales bacterium
TTTACATTCCTTTTACGCATGTCTTACACTGTTCTGACACTGAGCAAGCTCGCTTTTGCTGATATGAGGGCGTCGTGATTGCCAATGAAACAGTCTTACGGCAGCAATGCCGGCCTGACCTTGGGTCTATTGGCAAGAAGTAAGCTGAAGGCGTGCAATAATCACAGTTGGGAGGCAAAACATGAGGGCAAGGTGTGGTTCGGTATGGTTATGGTTCGCGGCAAGCCTGCTGCTGGCGGGGCAAGCGCGCGGGGGGGCATTCGTGCTCCATGGCGACTTACAGGATGGTGCCTTCAAGGTTGCGGCGGTATTGCCGACTCTGGCCATCCTCTACAGCGCGACCGACGTCCAGCTTGAGGATGCCGCCGCGACACTGCGCATCTCCGAGGATCTTTCGGTTGCCGTGACGGGCGATGTCCCCGCATGGCTCATCGTCCCGCTGCCGGAGTCGGTTGATCGCGAATCGGTCGAGTTCAGGCTGGATGGCAACAGTCTCGCACCCACAGGGATGCTGCGTCTCGATGGTGAGCAGGCCGCGGCGCTGCTGCGTGCGGCCGCCGAGGCCCACCGCCGGGACGGGCTGCTGCTCCACCTGGGGCAGTCCCTGCTGGTGGTCCCTCTGCCGGGCGTCCGGGAACAGGGGCGGCTGCGCCTTGCACTCACCTGCCGTGAACCGGTCGAGGCGGCCGATGGTCTTGTGAGGCTGCGGTGCCCCGTACCGGAGGTGGCGCTGGCATGCAGGCCGGTCGGGCGCATGGTTGTTTCCGGCAGTGTCGCATCCGCTCGGCCCGTGCGTGCCGTATTCAGTCCCACCCACACCTGCCGAGTCGTCTCGGAGGATCCGCACCGGACGACCTTCCGCTATGTAGCCGACCATGTGGCCGAAACCGTCCCGTTCGACCTGCTGGCGGTGACGGACGAGAGCGAATTCGGTTGGCGCACGCTGGCCTACCGACAGCAGGGTACGGAGGAAGGCACATTCGCGATTATCGGCTGCCCGACTGGCAACGACACCCTAGGGCAGACGGCCCGCGAGGTGGTCCTTGCCGTGGATGTCTCCGGCAGTATGCGGGGCGAGAAGATGGAACAGGCCCGAGCGGCCATCGAGTACTGCCTCGGGCAGTTGGACCCCGCCGATGCCTTTAACATCGTGGCCTTCTCCGACCGAGTCACCACGTTTGCCGAGGTACCGGTTGGCGTGGATGCCGCGACCGTCGCCCGGGCACGCGCCTTCATCGACGGGCTTCAAACCGAGGGGCGTACCAACATCGACGATGCCCTGGCTGCCTGTGTGCGTGGTTCCACCGACACCGCCCGGCCACGCGTGGTGATCTTCCTGACCGATGGGACTCCGACGGCAGGCGACCGCAATCCTGCCTCCATCCTGGCACACGTAGAGGAGGCCAACACCGCCTCGGCCCGCATTTTCGTCGTTGGCATCGGCCACGACATCAACACCTATCTGCTGGACCAGATCGCCATCGCCACGGATGGTGGGTCCGAGTATGTGGCTCCCGATGGGGCGGTCGATGAACAGGTCGCTGACCTCTATGCGCGGTTGGCGCATCCGGTCCTGCTCGGGGCGATGGCTGACTTCGGGGGAATGCCGGTCACCAATGTCGTGCCT
>CAZZBA010000091.1:0-13075 GCA_964652765.1 uncultured Victivallales bacterium
CCGCTGCGGGAACGGACCAATATGACCGAGGCCGAGATCAAGGCGCGTGTGGCCAAAGTGCTCGCGATGGTCGAGATGGGCGGGGATGGCGATAAACGCCCCTCGGAAATCTCGGGGGGTATGAGGAAACGCGCAGGGCTGGCCAGGGCGATCGTGACCAGTCCGGAGATCGTCCTCTATGACGAGCCGACATCGGGACTTGACCCTGTCACCTCGCGCACGATCGATGCGCTGATCGCCCGGTTGCGCGACGAGCTGAACATCACCAGCGTGGTGGTCACGCATGACCTGCACAGCGCGTTGACAATCGCCAGCCGTATTGCCATGCTGCAAGGCGGCAAGATCATTGAGATATCAACACCGGAAGCGTTCATCCGATCGGAACATCCCGAGGTAAAGCGTTTCCTGGAGTCGCAGTTCATCACGACAAACGGTGTATGGGAGGATGCGGATAAATGAAGAAGGATTGGCGCGAGCGGGAATTGACCATGGAGGTCATGGTCGGGGCTTTCCTGGTCATGGTGTTCATGGGATTGGGCTACTTCACGATCATCCTGTCGAAAGAGGCGCTTTTCCGGAAGACATCGGAGATGCAGGTGACGTTTTCGGACGTTATGGGCCTGCGGGTCGGCGACAATGTCGTGGTCCGGGGAATGCCGATCGGGAAGGTCAAGACGCTGGAGCTTCAGGAGTCAGGCAAGAATTGCGCAGGTGTTTGCACGACATTGTCGCTGGACAAGCCGCTGGAGATGCATGACGGGTACAGTGCCAGGATCGTGACCACGTCGATATTGGGCGGGCGGCAGCTGCAGATCGATACCGGCCCTGCCGAAGCGCCGGTGATTAAACTGGATCGTTATCGTGGCGAGAAGCCGTATGACCTGATGGAGGATGCTGCCCAGATCGTCAATGCCGCACGGGTGGAGATCATTGAAGGAAAGGTGTTCGAAAAGGTACGGAACGTAGTGGATCAGGTTGACCAGGTCGTGACACGGGTCAATGCCGGGCAGGGATTGCTTGGCAAGGTGCTGTCCGATGACGAGACTGTCTACCGTGACGTGCAGGCCAGCGCGGCATCCCTGCGCGAGATCATGCAGCGGTTGCAAAAGGGAGAGGGCTTGCTTGGCAAGGTGCTTTCCGATGACGAGACGATCTACCGCGACCTGCAGGCCAGTGCGGCGTCCCTGCGCGACATCATGCAGCGCTTGCAGGCTGGTGAAGGGGCGATTGGCAAGCTGCTTTCGGGGGACTCGACAATCTACAACGATCTGGCGGCGACGATTGAATCGGCCCGGCAGGTCGCCGAGCGGTTGAACCGCGGGGAGGGGACGCTGGGACGGCTTCTCACGGATGATAGCCTGTATAATGAGCTTGAGTCCACGGTAGGCGAGGTGCGTGCGGCAGTCGATGACTTCCGTGAGACGGCCCCGGTAACGACGTTCTCCAGTATTTTCTTCGGGGCGTTCTAATGATCGAGAAGAAAGCCATCATACGGAATGCGCAGGGGATCCATTGCCGCCCGTCGGCCATGATCATCCGCTTCGTCAACAGCTACGAGGGGGACATCCTGGTGCGCACCGGACGAGGCGAGACCAGGTTGCGCTCGATCCTGGAGTTGATGTCGCTGGAACTGTATCCGGGATCGGAAGTGAACATCCAGGTCAGCGGGCCGGACGAGGAGGAGTTCTGCCATGACCTGGTCGCGCTATTCGAGACTCATTTTGACTTCCCTCCCATCGGGTAGATGCGTATGTAGGACAGGCACCCCTGTCTGTCCGTCCACGCAAAATTCCTGCCGCAAGATGCGTATGCTCGGTAGGTTTCTGTCACAAGAAGCACATAAGTCACAAAATGGATGTCGTCAGCAGCCGCACCTGATGACAGGGCAAAATGAAGAATGGCGAGCTGAACCAGAAGCCTGAAGACTTGATGCCCCGGAAAAGCTTGTCAGAGCCGGTGTGGTGAAGTAGGTTTTACGACATCGCGCGGAGTTTGTGGACAGGAGACATGATATGGCGCAGCCGGCATTGAAAATGAATGAACGCTACACTTGGGACGACTACCGGACATGGCCGGAAGGCGGACGCTGGGAGTTGATCAGTGGCGCGGCGTATGCGATGGCTCCGAGCCCATCTCTCGATCACCAGGATATTTCAGCAGAATTACTAAGTCGGATGCATCCCTTTTTCAAAGGCAAGAAGTGTAAGCTGTTTGCCGCTCCTATGGATGTGCAGCTATCGGATGAAGATGTTGTGCAACCCGATCTCATGGTTGTTTGTGATTCGTCACATATGCGCCGGCACATTGAAGGTCCGCCCGCGCTGGTGGTAGAGATTGTCTCGCCCGGCAGTGCCCGGCATGACCGGGTCGTGAAAACCGAGCTGTACGCCAGGTTCGGGATCAAGGAGTACTGGATCGTGACCCCGTTCCCCTGCATGGTGGAGATTCTCTGGCTGCAGGGCGAACGCTACGTCTTCTGGAAGGGGTTCAGTCACGAGGATGTGCTGACCAGCCCCGGATTCCCCGACCTGCGGATTGAATTGGCAGAGGTCTTTGAATTGGCGCTGCAGCAACACGCCGGCGAGCTGACCCTCGCCAAGGAAGGCCCCGCCCACTACACGACATGCTGACACGGGCAAAAGCAGCTCCCGGCGAGAGCAGACGCCTTGACACCCGGCACGCATTCGAGCATATTCACTGCAACGATCTCTCCAATCACATACTCAAACCGCCTTTTTCGAACATCGGCGCGAAAAGCGATTTCCTATCCATAACATGAATTCTGTTCAGCCATGATGAACAACATCAAATTCAGTTGTCGGGTTTGTAATCAGCACCTCTCTATTGAAGCGGATGCAGCGGGAATGGAAATCAATTGTCCCACCTGCGGGATCGCGCAGCAGGTTCCTCTAACCGTGGCGGTCCTGCCGCTGGAGGGGCCTGCTGCACAGGAAACCGCTTTCGACCCGCCTCCTGCCGCCGTCATCGGACCTGATAACAGCCACTACTGGGCCTTCATCAGCTACAGCAGCAAGGACCAGGTGTGGGCCCGCTGGCTCCATCGGGCGATTGAGACCTACGGTTTTCCCATCGACCTGATTGAACATCATCACACTCCGACCGGTCATCCGGCCCCGAAGCGGTTTCACCCGGTGTTTCGGGACCGGGATGAGCTGCCCGCATCTGCAGACCTGGGCGCGGTGATCAAGAAGGCGCTGTCGGATTCGCGCTATCTTATCGTGATCTGCTCTCCCAATGCCGCGCAATCCCAATGGGTCAACAAGGAGATTGAGACGTTTCTTACCCTTGGCCGTCGTCCACACATTCTTGCGATTATTGTAGATGGCGAACCCAATGCCGGGGACAGCCGCGAGTGTTTCCCGCCAGCGCTGCGTGAGTTCGAGCCGATCGCCGCCGACGCGCGCCCGCAGGGGGACGGCAAAACAAACGCCAAGTTGAAACTTCTGGCCGGCATGCTGGGCGTGAACTTCGATTCCCTGAAGAGGCGGGACGCCCTGCGACGGAGACGGTGGCTCGTGCGGATCGCGGCAGTCACGGGTTCTTTGATCGCGATGGCGGCAACGCTGATTGGCGTGGCGGTTTACCAAGGTCACCTTGCTGAACAGCGCAAGGAGGCAGCCGAGATAGCCGTGCAGAAAGTGGAGGCGGCCAGGCAGAAGGCCGATGCGGCGGGACAGATAGCAGGAGAAGCCGCGGAGAAGGCCACCGAGGCGACCCAGATTGTATGGGACGAGAAGGCCAAGGGCCTCTGGGGCTTGTATGCAGCGGATATGGTCAAGATACAAAATGCATGGGATCAACTCGATATGCCTCGTGTGGTCGAACTTCTCGAGGGACAGCGGCCGGAACGCACCGGTGGTGTGGATCTGCGGGGGTTCGAGTGGTACTACTGGTGGAACCAGAGCCATGGGATAAGTGCGGAGTCCGCCCCGATCAGACCGTACGGCGACAAAATCGCGATCAGCCCCGATGGCAAATGTCTGGCCCAGTCCTCATCATACAGAGGGGATAACGTGAAGATCCTGGACCTGACCAGTGGCAAGGAGCTCCTGATAATCCGACTCAACAAGGACAGCGCCGACGTCACCAGCATCTGTTACAGTCCCGATGGCAAGCTGCTCGCCACGGCTGGTAGCGATCATGCGGTAAGAGTGTGGGACGTGGCCAGTGGGCGGGAACGCCTTGTGCTCAAAGGGCACAAAACGTCTGTGAAATGCATCTGTTTCAGCCCCGACGGAAGCAGGATCGCTTCGGCCAGTATGGATGAAGCAAAGGTGTGGGATGTGACCAAGGGGCGGGAGCTCCTCGCGCTAAAGGTGGAGCGCAACCAATCATATATAGAGGTGGTGTGTTTCAGCCCCGATGGAAAGCGGATTGCCACGGGTGGTGACCGTGAGTTGAAACTGTGGGATGCGGCCAGCGGCAAGGAGCTTCTCAAGTTTGACGGAGGTGCCCAGAGCATTTGCTTCAGCCCCGACTGCAAACGGATGGTTGCTGCCGGAAGAGAGATGGGCGCGGGCACGGTGTTTGATATAAAAAACGGTCAGAAACTCTTCACGCTCAAGGGGACGGTCGGAAGCGTCTGCTACAGCCCTAACGGGACTCGGATTGCCAATGGCAGCCATCTGTGGGAGGCGGCCAGCGGCCAGGAACTGCTCGCGCTTAAGGGGGGAGGCAAGACCATACGGTTCAGCCCTGATGGCAAAAGGCTGATCTCGGCTGGCGATGGCAAAATGGTGCAGATATGGGATGCTGCAATCAGCGCGGCCTCCGCCGAGACGGTCAACCCCGCAGCCAACGCGAGCGCTTGGGACAAGACCACGGGCGCTGCGGATTCTGCCGCAGCCCTCAGATTCAGCCCGGACGGGAAGCGACTGGCTTCGATCAGTACGGCCAGGAAGAGTGATGGCGAGTATGTCAAGGCCGCATTGAAGATCTGGGATACGGAAAACGGCAAAGAACTGATCACCCTCGAGGGACACGATGACGACCTCTACAGCGTCCGTTTCAGCCCTGATGGCAGACGAATCGCCACGGTCGGCGAGGATAACGGCAAAGACATGGTAAAAGTGTGGGACGTGGCCAGCGGCAGACAGCTTCTTGCCATCAAGGAAATGAACCAAGAGGATGTGGGCGTCAATGGGAGGTGCATAAACAGTGACATCCTCTGTTTTAGCCCTGACGGGATTCGATTGGCGGTGGCGTGTGAAGATGACACGGTGAAGATATGGGATGTGACCGACGCTCAAAAGCGGATCACGCTCAAGGGACGTACGACATCGGTCATATGCGTTTACTTCAGCCCCGATGGTAAGTGGTTGGCCGTGGTCGACGATGACGCAGTGAAGGTGTGGGATGCGGCCACCGGACGAGAATCCTTCTCCCTCAAGGGGGGTGACGACGGCTTCACCAGTGTGTGTTTCAGCCCCGACGGTCGGCGAATGGCCACCGGCTGTTGGGACGGTTTGGTCAGGCTGTGGGATGCGTCCAGCGGCAAGAAACTCGCCACGCTCAAGGGTATCACCGAAGACGCCTACATCTACGGCGTCTGTTTCAGTCCCGACGGCACGCGTGTGGCCGCATGCAGCGATGAAGATAAGAAAGGTCTCGTTCAGGTGATGACGGTTTGGGATGCGTCCAGTGGTCGAAAACTCCTCTCGGTCAAAGGGGGAGCAGGTGTTAGCGTGCATTTCAGCCCTGACGGCAAACGACTGGTGTCCGGCATGACCGTATGGGATGCGGCCAGCGGCAAGGAACTCTTCTCCCTTCAGGCAGAAGACGGAATCGTCTCGTTCAACTTTGACGGCAAACGTCGGGCATCACGCACGGAGGCTCGGGATGAGAAAAGCATACAGAAGCTCCTCGCGTTTAAGGGGGTTAGCATTGTGTGTCTTAGCCCTGACGGACAGCGTTTGGCCGGGTTGTCCGGCAAAAGGTTGATGGTGTGGGATGCCGAGGATGTCGCGGCAGGGAAGTAAAGCATGAGGATTCAGTGAAATTCGACTGTAGCAATTGTGGACAGCACATGAGTGCCGAGGATGACTGGGCCGGTATGGCCTCGAATTGCCCCGGCTGTGGCATTGCGATTATCATTCCGACACTTATAGAGTCCGATGCCTCGCTGGCCCCGTCGCCACCCGTTTCCGAGGGTACACGGGTGGACGAGCGCCCGGAAAGCAAGGGCTGCGCAGGTGCTTCCGAGTACAAGTACTGGGCTTTCATCAGCTATAGCAGCAAAGACAAGGCATGGGGTAGCTGGCTGCATGGTGCCATCGAGACCTACGGGATTCCCGCCGAACTCGTGAAACGTCACCAGATCCCGACGGGTCATTCGGCCCCGAAGCGGTTTCATCCGGTATTCCGCGACCGGGATGAATTGCCCGCCTCGGCGGATCTGGGGGCGGTGATCAAGAAGGCGCTGGACGCCTCCCACTACCTCATCGTCATCTGTTCCCGCAACGCCGCGCAATCCCACTGGGTCAACAAGGAGATCGAGACGTTCCTGGCCCTCGGCCGCCGCGATCACATCCTGGCTATCATCGTGGACGGCGAACCGAACACTGGGGATGCCCGCGAGTGTTTCCCGCCGGCGCTGCGCCGGTTCGAGCCGATTGCCGCGGATGCGCGCCCGGTGGGCGACGGCAAGACCAACGCCAAGTTGAAACTTCTGGCCGGTATGCTGGGCGTGAATTTCGATTCCCTGAAGAGGCGGGACGCCCTGCGACGTAGACGGTTGCTCGTGCGGATCGTAGTTGGCCTTGGCTTGTTGATCGTCGTGATGTCCATGTTGATGGTCGTTGCGGTACACCAGGTTCGCCTGGCGGCACGGCGAAAGCAGATCTCCGAGACGGCGGCGCAGAAGGTGGAAGAGGCTCGGCAGCAGGAAGAAGAGGCGCGACGGAAAACGGAAGAAGCAAAGCGGGAGGCGGCAGAAGCTCCCCGGAAAGCAATCGAGGAGAAAGCCAAGAGCGCCCCGAGTCTATACGCCTCGGATATGATCAAGATCCAGGACGCCTGGGGACGTAAGGATAGGGCCCGTGTTGTGGAACTCCTCGATGGACAACGTCCGGAGCGCACCGGTGGCGTGGATCTGCGGGGATTCGAGTGGCACTACTGGTGGGCGCAAACCCACAAGGAACTGCTCACGATCAAGGGACAAGGCGAGATTGCGAGCGTTTGTTTCAGCCCCGACGGAAAACATCTGGTTTCCTTGGGGGATATGGTGGAGGTGTGGGACGCGATAACCGGCAGGCAACTCTTCGTTTTAAAGGAGGACCACTGGAACAGCAGCTACTGTTACAGCTCCGATGGCAAGCTCCTGGCCTCGGTCGGGTCGGGTGAATCAGTGAAGTTATGGGATGCCTCCGACGGACGGCTGTTGCTCACCCTCCAAGAGGACCAGGGCGACGTTGAGGACCAAGATGGTATGAACCTCATCTGTTTCAGCCCCGACGGCAAGCGCCTGGCTTTGGCAGGCGATACGGTGAAAGTCTGGGATACGGCCAGTGGCCGGGTGTTGCTCACAATCCAGGAAGATAGCGGCGGTTCCAGCCGCATCTGCTTCAGTCCCGACGGCTTGCGGTTGGCCATGGCGAGCGAGGATCAAGGGGTGAAGGTGTGGGACGCGAACAGCGGGAAACAACTGCTCACCCTCAAGGCAGAGTGGAGCAGTGCAAGTTACGCAGGCTCCTGCAGCCTTAGTTTCAGTTTCGATGGCAAGCGCCTGGCCTTGGCGCTGGAGATTGTCAAGTTGTGGGATGCGGCCAGCGGCCAGGAGTTGCTCACTCTCCCGGAATCCGACGATAATCCGAGGAGCGTCTGTTTCAGCCCCGATGGGCAGCGGCTGGTTTCGTCCGGGGATCGGTTGCAGGTGTGGGATGCGGCTGACGGCAAGGAATTGCGTATTCTTCAGGGGTACGACGATGACGCCACGAGCGCTTGTTTCAGCCCCGATGGGCAGCGAATTGTTTCATGCAGCGGTGCCAGGTTGAAGATGTGGGACGCGACCAGCGGGAAGGGACTCTTCACATTGGAGGCTTACGCCGAGGTCGGCAGCGTTTGCTTCAGCCCCGACGGCAAACGCCTGGCCTCGGTCAGCGGGGGGCACGCGGTGAAAGTGTGGGATGCGACAGGCGCGGCGGCTGATCCGCTGGAATCGGATACCGGCGAGATGTGCGTCATCCTTGACCGGAAACAGTCGGCCTCGGCCACAAGGAATGCGGTGGCGAAGGGGGATGCAGCCAGCAGTCAGGAGCTCCTCACTCTCCAAGGGAACATAGAAGGCACCACCAACAGGTGTGTCAGCCCTGACGGCAAGCGCGTTGCCACAACGGGCAAGGATGGTATGGTGAGGGTTTTGGATGCGGCCAGCGGGCAGGAACTGCTCAAGCTCAGCGGGGGTGGCCAGAGCGTCTGGTTCAGCCCTGACGGCAAAGTGCTGAGTGCGCGCGACGACGACGGGATCGTGCAGGCTTGGAATTCCGCCATGGACCCGACCATGGGCGAATAGGAATACGCAAGATCGATCTGCTAATCCGTGCAAAGCTCGATGGTGACCGGTCCGTCGTTGACCAGTTCCACCTGCATGCTGGTTCCGAACCGTCCGGTAGCGACGCGGGCGATTCCCGGTTGCCGGGCCAGTTCCGCGACATAGGTGTTGTAGAGGTCCTCGGCAATCGCAGGGTCGCCTGCACGGATGAAGCTGGGGCGGTTGCCCTTGCGGGTGTCGGCATAAAGCGTGAACTGCGAGATGACCAGCGCCTCCCCGCCGATGTCGGCCAGCGAAAGGTTCATCCGCCCCTCCGCATCCGGAAAAATCCGAAGCGTGGCGCTGCGCTGCGCCAGCTTCAGTGCATCTGCCGGGGTATCGCCCGTGCGCACCCCGACCAGCACGACAAGACCCAGGCCGATCTGGCCGATGGTCTTGCCGTCAACCGAGACCGAGCCGCTGGCGGCCCGTTGGATGAGAATCTTCATGGAATGCGGAATGACGAATGCGGAATGCGGAATACTTACAACGCTGCGGACGGGGTTTGACCCGTCCCTCCAGCGGCAGACGGGGTGGAACCCGTCCCTCCAGGCTAAGCGGGACGGAGAAAAACCCGGCCCGGTGAGCCTAGCCAAGGGCGAGGATGGAGAAGACCATCACGAAGATGGCGACTGTCTCGATGATGCCGAGGGCTGCGAGGTAGTTGGTGAACCCTTCGCCGGTCTCGGCCAGCGCGTCACTGGCGGCGGCACCGGCGCGGCCCTGCAGCCAGGCCGAGAGCCCCAGTCCCATGCCGGCCAGCAAGCCGGCGATGAGCAGTCCCTGCCATGGGTGCCCCGCCTCGATCTTCGTCTTCATGGAGAACATCAGCACGATGCCGTAGATGGTCTGCGAAAGCGGGGCGCCGACGAACGTCAGGAGCATGAACGGGGCGGCCTTGCCGTGGGCATAGCACTTCTTCCAGGCTCCGATCGACGCTACCGCCGCCGTGGTCGCGCCCAGCGCCGAACCGAACGCTGCCATCACCAGTGCCGCGATACTCCCCACCTGTCCCATAGCCGTGTTGAAACTGATTGCTTCATCCATGATCTCTGCTCCTTTTGTTTTCGTTTAACCGTCTTACCTATTTCGGCAACTCCCGCGTCAACCCGGCAAACGGCCGGTAGGGGACGCCCTTCCATTCGATGTTCTTGTGCATTGAGAATTCCAGCGTGTTCAGACGCACCCCGTGCACGAGGATGCCGAGTGCGCAGAGGATAATGTTGATCCCGTGCCCCAGCAGCAGGATCAGGGCGAACAACGGCACGGTCCATAACTTGTCCAGGCCGATCCCCGCCGCCATGCCGTTGAAGCTCTGCGCCACGGCCAGCGAGGCGATACCGACAGCGAACAGGCGGATGTAGGAAATGATATCGACAAAGCAGTTGACGACGCTGAGCGGGAACATCGCATGCTGGATCCAGTCATTCCTAAGGTCCTTCGGTGATGTCATGAACAGCAGGATCAAGACCAGGCTGGCGATGAACAGCGGCAGGAAAAAGCCTGGGTATGGGCGGCCGAGCACCATGTTCTGCGCGGTCAGGTACATCGACCAGACCAGTCCGATCCAGCCGATCTGCGCCAGTGTCTTCACGGCAGGGGCCAGCGCGATGGCATTCCAGATATGGGCGATGGTCAAATGGACGGCCCCGATCAGGAAGCAGAGCGTGATCAGGTTGTTCTGTGCGTCTTTCCCGGTCAGCCAGCCGATCTGCAGGTGCTGTAGCGGGGCGGGCAGGGCCTGTGGCGCGATCCCGAAGTAGTTGCCGGTCAACGCACCCCAGATGATCGTGCAGACGCTCAGGATGCCGAAGAGCACGAAGGGGTAGGCCGGGGCCTTCGGTTTCTTGTAACGGGCGACGAGCGTGGCCAGCAGGAAGATCACGCCATAGCCAGCGTCGCCGATCAGGATGGCGAAGAAAATACTGAAGAAGATCAGGAACAGGCCGCTGATGTCCGATTCACGGTAGCCGGGCAGGATCGCCAGCATCTGCATGACTGCCTTGATCGGAGTGACCCACTTCGGCATCTTCAGCAGCGTCGGCACGGTGTCGCTGGCGGCTGGCTCGTCGGTCTTGAGTGCCCAGCCGTGATCGGTGGCGGCACGGCGGATCGCCGGGACGGTGTCGGCGGGGGCGAAACCGCCCAGATAGGCGATACGGCCTTGCCGGCCCATCCCGTCATGCACGGCGGCAAACGACTCCGCTTCGCGCCGCCGGTGCAGTTCCTCATCGACCAGGTGCTTGCAGGGGGTCAGGGCATGCAGCTCCTGCTTGATGGCCTCGATCTCGCGTTCATGCCTGCCGATGTCCGCATCCAGCTCGGAAAGCGATTTCACGGGAAGGTGGAACGGGACCGCCTCCAGTGCGAAATCGCCGTGGCTGATGGCGGCCAGGTGGGTTCCCTTCTTGTCGGTCGAGAGCACATGAACCTGAACGCCGTCCGGCACGGCAAGCGTTGCCAGGTCGCGGGTGTGATAGAGCTTGACGACGATCCCCTTCGCGGCCAGCTCGCGGATGCTGGCCGGGGTGAAATCACCAAACGGCGCTTGTGAATGGCGGGTATGGCGCAGGGTGTCGAGTTGTTCCCCGAGATGGGCGCGTTGCCGGTGCAGGCCGACCACTTCCGTAATCAGGCCGTCTGCGTCCTGTGCGGTCCTGCAGCAGGGGTGGTGGAACGGCTTCTCGAAGGCATGCAGCGTCTCGAGCGCCAACCGGGCGGTTTCCACGGCACCGGCGGCCGCTGGCAGTGTCTCGCCTGTACACTCCTTATCCGGGACGACATGCAGGACGCCCAGCTCGCGCAACTGGTTCAGCGCCTGATGCTTGTCTGCCTCCAGGCAGACGATGGAAACCTTTTTCATCGGGGTAATCATGGCAGTGCCTCCGCTGGGGGTTCGATGGCGGTTGCAACCGTACGCCTTTTCGCGAGTTTGCCGCGGGCGACGGCGGCGGTCTGTTCATCACCCAGGTAGATCTTGATGGTGCGGATATTCTCGCGGCATTCGGGAATCTTGACCTTTTCAAAGAGATTCACACGCTGCGCGGTCGTGCGCAATTCCTCACTGATCAGGCGGCGCTGCTCGTGCAGGATGCCGGTTTCGGCCCGCAGGCGGATCAGAATATCCATCACATCCTGTGCATCGTCAAGCCAGGGGGGGGTTGTGAAGAGGTCGGGCTCGACGCGGTTGAGGGAGATCGACTGGAGCACCGGGATCGCGACACCAGCGATATTGCCCGTATCGGTCTCGATCTGCCGGAGCGTGACCATCAGCTCCTCCGGCACGGGTTCCGAGAGCAGCGCCACCCACTGCCTGAGCCCCTGCATGGCGGTATCGAAGGCGGCCTGCTTCTCGTCGATCCGGAAGTCGATGAGCTGGATCTCGCCCTGGAGCTGCTGCTTCTTGAGCTGCAGCATCGGTAGGAAGCGCCGGAAGCGCCGCAACGCCTCGTTCTGCGCCTTGAGTTCATTCTTGGTATGTTTGATCTTCGCCATGGGCAGATGCTCGAATCCGGTTTATCAGGCTTTTGCCGCTTTGCTGTCGGTGATGGCGGCGTCCGGCCTCTTCGGCCAGAACGCATCCAGGATCTTGGAACTGATGCCGGTTTCCATCGGCTCGAAGCAGTCGGCCAGGATCTCCCAGCCGCGATCAAGGGCATGCTCGAGGGGGATGTTTACGGAAAGATCCATCATTTCCTTCTCGAAGCGCTCGCCGTATTTCAGCAGCTTCTTGTCCCAGTTGCTCATCCGGAAGCCCATGGTCTGCTTCTCCAGGGTTTCGCGGTAGCCGGCGAACAGCTGGATCATGGTGTCCATGATCGTGCGGTGGTCCGCGCGGGTCTTGCCGTTGACCTGCTGCTTGAGACGGCTGAGGGAGCCGAATGGCTCGATACGGCCGCCGCGCAGGTAGAACTGGCCCTCGGTGATGTAGCCGGTGTTGTCGGGAACGGGGTGGGTGACGTCGTCGCCGGGCATGGTGGTCGCCGCCAGGATCGTGATCGAGCCGGCGCCGTCGAAGTCAACCGCCTTCTCGTAGCGCGCGGCGAGCTGGCTGTAGAGGTCGCCGGGATAACCGCGGTTGGAGGGGATCTGCTCCATGGTGATGGCGATCTCCTTCATCGCGTCGGCGAAGTTGGTCATGTCCGTCAGCAGCACCAGCACGCGCTTGCCCTCGAGGGCGAACTGTTCCGCCACGGCCAGGCTGACATCCGGCACGAGCAGGCATTCGACCGTCGGGTCGGCGGCGGTATGCACGAACATCACGCTGCGCGAAAGGGCGCCGCTCTCCTCCAGCGTGTCGCGGAAGAAGAGGTAGTCGTCGTGCTTCAGGCCCATGCTGCCGAGGATGATCACATCGACTTCGGCCTGGAGGGCGATGCGCGCCAGCAGCGCATTGTAGGGTTCGCCGGCGCGGGCGAAGATCGGCAGTTTCTGCGATTCGACCAGCGTGTTGAACACATCGATCATCGGGATGCCGGTACGCACCATGTTCCTGGGGATGATGCGCTTGGCCGGGTTGACCGAGGG
>CAZZBA010000092.1:0-7719 GCA_964652765.1 uncultured Victivallales bacterium
GCGTTAAGGTTTTGCGTAAATCTGCTGGCAGCCTAGCAATGATGGCTCGCATGATATCATCATGGCCCGGGCCCCAAGAATACGCGGCTTCTGGAATTGCCAAAAAAGCAACAACCATAAAGAAACAAATGCGTTTGATAAAGCTCATGAATTCAATCCCATTACTTTTGTTTAAGGTAACTTTGGGCGAGCAATTCCCCCAACTGAACAATGCCCGCAGTGGTTATCACCAACTTCTCTTCCTGTTTGGGAAGATCAAATGCCTTGATGTGAATAAAGGCAGAATCTGCTGTTGCAATTGCAGCCAGATTTGCAGTTACATCAATCGCATTTAGGCCCTTCTCATCAATAGGCTGCTGTTGACTGACATACCATTTAAGCGAAGGTAACGACAAATCCTGCCGACTCTTTACGATCGTGGATTGCAACCATTTTGCAGCATCTCTTCGGTATTGCCCCATGGACATTTCGTTTTCGCCCACATGATAAAAAACACCTGCGAGCTCCACATGATGGCCTTTAGCCTGAAGCTCCTTGATGGAGTCTTGAATGAAGGTGATGAATTTCGGATAGAGGTTTAGCTCTTTCGCTTCAGTCCCTTGAGGGGTCCAATCGTTCATCTGCGAACCGCTGTGCGTAAACTTAGCGATGGCGATGTTGCCAGATACTTTGCCTTGCAATGTTTTCCCGAAACTGAGTTCGGGGCCGAAGGTGCCATAAAATCCAGCAGGGCCCAAAGGTTCCCAACCATCAGAAATCTTATAGCCGCCACCAATGTTATATTTATAAGCTATTTTTCCATTGTCATTCGCCAGCGACTCTTGGCCACCAAGCGCCTGAAGTTCTTGGGTAAAGGCCCGCTCGCCTTCCATGTTGCGATGCCCTGCAAGTACAAATAACTTCACTGCGCTTCCTTTTTCATAAGGCCAAACCTTTAGCGGGCGGGCGATGTTTGTATTTTTCCCGATCGTCTTCAAATAGGCATCAGCGTAATTAACACCATGTTCTAGCTGGCCTAAAGTTCCATAGTGGTAATGCAATCCTGTGCCGCCACCAATTTCAACTGCATCATGTGAGGTGGGAATATATTGCGCTAACGGATCCATTTCGGTAACGAACTTTTGCCCTACTCTGATTGCATACATGTTAGCACGATTGTCCATGCCCCAAACCGTCTTGGTGCAAAGCTCGCCAATATAGAATTTCAGCTTTGGTGTCTTGAGGTCGTTACGCCATTTGGCTAGAAAGTTCTGCAGGTTTTTACCATAGTTCGGTTTGAACTCTTTGCTGAACATATCGTTTTCACCCTGATGCCACATAAAGCCTTCGATGCGATAAGGCACTTTCATTTTGTCCAATTCGGCCAGGGATGACTGGATCAATTTTAATGCTAACGGGTAAAGTTTAAAGCCACTCGGATCATCTGGGTTCCAATCGCCACCCAAGGTAGTTCCACCAGCAGCACACTTGATGATTGCAATGGGTGCTTTGATTTCTTGCGAGACTTTTCTGGCAAAGCTAAGCTCGGGGCCAACCACATTATCAACCGGCTTCAATGCAACCCACCCATTAGATACAACCTTGTTTTCACGGCCAAGATTGTAAGAATACAAAACCTTCTCCTGTGGCATATCCAAACCAGTAAACGGTGGGAATCGTTTGATGTCCTTCACTTTAGAATCTGAACCCACCATGTTGGATTGGCCTGCAAAGATAAAGACACGCAAAGTCTTATCATCAGAATCTTTTTCCTGAGCCATCAATGGAAAGTTTACACCACTCACAAAGAGCGATGCAAAAGCCATCAAAAATAGGTAGTTCTTATTCATTAGAAATGTTCCTTTAAAACTTCGATTCTTACGAGGCATAGTATCCGACAAAAAAACACCCACCCAAACGACGATCAAAATACGCCATGTGGGTGGGTGCGATGTTTTCAAAACCGATTAACGATCCTTGGGCACATAACCCTTCCAAAGCCACTCAAGGGCGCCTGGAAGAATCTGAGCCCGGGCATTGCCAATTCCATGGCCGGAATTTAAGCAATAAAGGTATTGATAATGATACCCCTTGGCCTTCAATACTTTTGCCATGCGGTTATTAGCCTCTACCCAATCATGCATATTATCACGCATAACATTAGGGTTTAATAGATCCCTATCACCAACAGCCATGTAAAGGCGGATGGGTTTCGGTTCACTATTAGGAATCAGCTTGTCATGGAAATCCCAAGCACCACCAGGTGTTTCGGGGTTGAAGGGCCATTGTTGATTGACAAAAGTGCCAGAGAGAGTGAGCACTCTGCGAAACCATTCAGGATGATACCAAGCCATGATGAGCGCAGCGGAACCACCAGAGCTAGTGCCCATAGTCGCACGGCCTTCAGGATCGCTGGTGATTTTCACTTTGTAATTCTTCTCTACAAGGGGAAGCACTTCGTTCTGGATGAACTCAGCAAAGAGGCCAGACATATTATCGTACTCTTTACCCCGTTCATGACCTTGAGCATCACCGCCACCATTTTGGACCATGACTGCAATCAGTGCAGGAATGCGCTTCTGGGCGATAAGGTTATCAAGGATTCGGGGCAGGTTCATATCTGGCTTACCAAAACCGGGGCCGTCATGGGTGACGAGCAAAGGTGCTGCAGTGCCGGGCTTATACTGAGCAGGAATATAAACCGTGATAGTACGTTTGTAATCGATGTTATGAGTTTCAACGATGAGAGTCTTTGGGTTCTTGGGATCGGGTGTACCAAAAACTTTACGGGCGATGCCTGGGTTGAAGAGCTTGCAATCTTTGGAATCCATCACAAACTGCTCGACCTTACCCTGGGGTACGCCAGCGACGGCTTTGGTTTCGGGTGCAGCTACATATTCAGGGCCAACAAGAAAATCGCCATCGACATCAACAGGAGGGTTAGCGCCTGGCTTGCCATCGAACCGGGTGAACTTCGGGGTGCCGGGGGCATCGAAAGGTCGAGCTGGAACGCCTGGGCGTTCTTGTTTCTTAGGCGCCTCTTTGGCTCCTTTGGGCGCATCTGCACCTTGCAGACCGGTGGATTGAACCAAGCCTGCCAGCATAACGAATGGCAGAACGCGGAGAGTTGTGATTAAGTACTTCATGTTTCCTTCTGTGTTAAATTGAACCTTGGGAGTTACCATTACTTTTTGGCACTGCACCAAAGTTATCGGGATGATATTTGACCTAGAGACTAATATCAATCATGCGGGCTTTGCAGTCCATCATAATTTTTCGATCATGCGGATTTCTTTGATTACAAAGGAGGGCAGGTCTTTTGAAATAGAGACCTGACCCCTTTGATTTACTAGAGACCTGACCCCTTTGATTTACTCGCTACTTCCCAAGACACCAAAGGTGCTTAGCACCGCGGATGAAGATGTGCCCGCGGCTCAAGGAAAGCGATGCGGCGACTTCTTCGCCCAGAGGGTTCTTGGCCACGACCTCGAACTCGGCCGAAGCCTTCACGACCGTCGTCGAGCCGTCGAGGGCCGTGAAGTATAAGCTCCCGCCTGCTGCGACCGGCGAGGGCCGCATTCTCCCGCTGACGATCCGCTCCCGCCATTTCTCCCCGCCGGTCTTCAGGTCCAAGCAGGACGCGGTCCCCTGATCGTCGGCCACGAAATACAGCTCGCCAACCACAATGGCAGACGGCACGAAGGGGCCGTTCTTCTTCGACTGCCAGAGCACCTTCGGCGTCGGCGTGGTTGTCAGATCGACGGCCACGTTCGCCCCGGACGGGCCGGACACGGCGTACAAATTGTCGCCCCGAACGATTGGCGTGCAGGTGCAGAGCCGCTCCAACAGTTCGAGACTCCACGCCCGTTTGCCGGACGCCAAGTCGTAACCGGTGATCGTCTTGGTGCCTAGGCACACCGCCTGTTTCGCTCCGCCGACCGTCACGACCACGGGTGTCGCCCAGTTGTCGTAGATTCCGGTTCGGGCCGTCTTCCATTTCGTCTTCCCAGTCGCTGGGTCGGCGGCGAGCAGGTACGACCCTTCGAGGTGGTCAATCTGCACGAGGACCAACCCGTCAGCAACAACCGGAGAAGCTGCGATCCCGTAGTCGTTACGAATGACGCCGTACTCCTTTGTCAGAGACCGCATCCATACAAGCTTCCCTGCCCGGTCCAGGCAGACGAGGTCGCCGGTGCCAAATAGGGCAAAGATCGCCTCACTCGTCACAACCGGCGTACTCGCGGCGTGGCCCCGCTCCGGCGAAAACATGCTGAACGGTGCATCGGCGGGCGTGGCGGTCAGGTCGGTTCGCCATTTCTGTTTGCCGCTCGCCCAGTCGTAGCACAGCACGTGAAGCTCCGAGTGGTCGCGACCGGCCGTGGCGGTCAGGATCACATCGTCGCCCATAACCACGGGGGAGCTGTTGCCGGCACCGGGCAGCGGTACTTTCCATTTCACGCCGGTGCCCTTCGCCCCGTCCCATGTGGTCGGGAACCCGGTTTCGGCACTCACGCCGTCGGCGGTAGGGCCGCGCCACTGTGGCCAGTCGGCGGCCGTCAGCAGCGGGAGTGTTAGCAGACTGATTGTTAGCAGCAAGAGAGCTCGATTCACTTCTTCCCCTCCGATTGGGTAAATGACAGGCCTTTTCCGCCGGCCTCCAGCACCCGCGCCTGGAAGTCCCACTTGGTGGATAGCCCGCCGGGCCGCCCGGCCTTTGTCGCAGCGGCTTGCTGCCCTTCGTCCGGGCGGGTCTTGGTCAGTTTCAGCAGGAGCGTGGATTCGCCAGCCGAGAACGAAACGGCCGCGCGGTAGCGGTCGGCGCGGTACAAGCTGCGATAGTCGTTGCTCCGCTCGATCACCTTCTTACCGTTCACCCAGGCGGTGACGTTGTCCACCGCAGCAAGTCGGAGTTCGCCGGAGACGGCCGCCGGCAGTTTGAACGTGGCGACGGCGTACACGACTGACCCGTCCTCGGCTTTTACCCCGGCCTTCACCAGATCGACCTTGTCGTTGTCGGCCGAGACCGACTGCCACCGAAGTTTGCCGGCCTTGCCGTCGTACTCGACTGCGAGGTCAAGCTTGGATTCCGGCGGGAATGCGGCCTTCAACCCTTCTTCCGGCGTGACGGGGAACGGGCCGATGACGTGCCACCGCGTGACGATGCCGAGGTGTTTCACCACGTCCGGTTTGTCGCCGAAACTCGCTAGCTTTTTGGCGACCAAAATCGCTTGATCTACCTCCGTAGTGGCGGCGAAGGTCGTGCTTAGGATGCGGGCGGCTTCTGCGGGTTGAGCAGCTTCCGCGGCGGAAATGCGCTCGGCCACTGCCTCGGAGCCGAACTCCGGGTCGTTCAACCAGCCCGGCAGCAACTTCGCGGTCGTCCCCGGGCGATTCCTTTCAACTGCAGTTAGGGCCGCCCGGCGGGCTTTCCCGCCAGCGCTGCCGTCCGACGCAAACTTGAGGAGGTCTTCGGTCGGCAGTTTCGCGCCGCTCGCTCGGGCGATCTGATCGAACGCGGTATAGAGCCAGTTGGCCGCTACCGGGTCGTCCGCCGGCCATGCCCGGAGTATGGGCAATAGTGCCGTCGGCCCGGCGGCGACAAGCCGATCCCACGCCGCCCGGTTCGCCTCAGGGTTGGGGGACGGGTTTTTCAGCTCGGCGATGTCTTCATGGCTACCGGCCAGCGACCCTGCGGCGGACAGTACGACGATATAAAGGGACAAGCGGAACATTGCTATCACTCCTCCAAGTTCGGAAGGCCGTCCGCGACGGCCATGAGTCGGTAGACCATATCCATACTGGCGGTCTCCTTGAGGAACCGCACGCCGCCGTCGGCCATGCCGATATTCACGCCGCCGGTGTGGAAGCTGTACATGTTCGCCCCGGCGTAGTTGGTGCAGTTAATCAGACACGGGCCGCCCCGGATAGTTGTGCCAGCATTGTCCGTCGGGATAGGGAGCAACCGAACCCAGCTGCCAAGAGATCCAAAGCCTGCTGCGTTGTTAGGAAACGTCGGGTGTGGCCTGTTGCCGCGGATGAGTCCTTGCCGCCAGGCCGAGTTCTCGCCGAAGGCCAGCGTGTTACTTAGACCGTCGCTCACGCTCATCATCGTCGTCTTCGCGGTCTGCTGCAACAGCCCATTGCTCCGCGGGTCGGTCGTGCCCATCGGCGGGCGGGCGACGCTCAGAACCGGGGCGTACTCCACCAGACACGCCGGAAAACTACTCCCGGCCAGTGCCGTCGAATCTGCAGAGAACGCATTGGACGGTGGGAGAAACAATTCCACCGGCTGGCCGGTCGAGGACGAGCACTTGTAGACCGAGAGAGGCGATTGAACGAGCGTCCGATTCACCCCCTCGGCGTACCCGAGGCCGAGATCCCACTGCTTGTACAGGTTTTCCTGCTCCAAGTACGGCAGGAGGGTGATCGTCCATGGTCGTTCGACGAACGTCCTGCCGTCGCTCGGCCGGGTGACCAGCGGATTGTTGCGGGGGAACTCGTTGAAGCTGTCGTGGAAGCCATGCAGAGCAAGCCCGAGCTGCTTCAAGTTGTTGCTGCACTTCATCCGGGCGGCGGACTCGCGCACCTTCTGGACGGCGGGCAGTAGCAATCCAATTAAGATCGCAATGATGGCGATGACGACGAGTAATTCGATCAGGGTGAAACCCGACCGGCGGTTGAAACGGGACATGGTAAACAAACCCTCCTCACTAGAGTGACTACGAAACCGGAGGCTACTAACCCCGCGGCGGTTTGGTAACGATGGAAGACTCGGGTACAGTGATCTCGAATGGCGGCAGGGTCGTGGCCTTCGGGTCGACTTTCGCCTTGAACTTGGTGATTTTGGAGTCGGCAAACTTGCCGCCGAGTTTGTCGAACGCCCCCAGGTCGTTGGCCGACAACCACTCGAACACGACCGTGTACTCCCCCTCGACGGCCCCGTCCTTGTCGCCGGTAGTCGAGAGGTGAAACGCTCCCGATTCGTCCGTTATGCCGACCGGCATCTTTTGGTTGCCCGGCAGTGATTGGTCCGCGTGCAGGAACTGCACCCTGACCAATGCGGCCGGCTTTCCGTTCACCGTCACGGTTCCAGTTACCGGATATTGCTTCGGGCCGGAAGAACCGCACCCGAGAAGCTGAAGACCCATCAAGAGAGCGAGCACGCAGCGAGTCAATACATTCATTTGAGATCAGCCTTTCCGACATAATCAAAAAAACAACTACGTAATACTTTGTATTACTTATTTAGCCGGTGGCAACAGTTTCGTAATACTTTGTATTAATTAATCTGCCGGTAGCAACGTTTTTGTAATACTTTGTGTTAATTAGGAGTACAAAGGGGTCAGGTCTCTTTTTAAATTTAGAGACCTGACCCCTTTGTACTCACCAGGTGCGCTCAATTGCAGTTGATTGCGCAGTGGTTGGGAGTGATATTTACGGTATGAATGTTTTAGGAAAAGTTGAGAATGGTGTTGTAGTCCTTGAAGGCAAAATTACTTTGCCCGAAGGAATGAGAGTTGCTGTGTCTCCCATACCACCAATTCCCCTAGCGACTCAACAGATGGCGCCGGAAGTCATAATCGAACCAGGCAAGTTGCCATGGGTTCGTGGTGGAATTCCCGGCACTTGGAAACTTTCCGGCGAAATAATTGCACAAATTTTAACAGATGAAGATGTCGAAACGATGAAAGCCTACTAAATGTTCGACCTGCGACAGAGTAGCTTCAATTCGGCCACGAC
>CAZZBA010000092.1:7819-12913 GCA_964652765.1 uncultured Victivallales bacterium
AAAGGCGAAGTCTTTGAAGAAGGCAAGCCGTGCATCTGACAATTCGATTTTGCCAAGTTCCAATTGCTCGAGTTGCTTCATCCCCGCAACGGTCTTCAGATCCGCATCGGTTAGCGGCTTAGTATTAGTAAAGGTTAAGCGTCGTAAGGTAGAAATATCCTTGATGAAAGGTATGCTCTCGGGGGAATCGAATCCTTCGCCAAGCTGCAGATACTCAAGCGGAAGCTTCGCAATGTGCTTCAGAGTTTGTGGAGTAGCATTCATAGTGCCTAGCTCCAGCCCCTTAAGCTTAGTGAGCTTCGCAAGATTCGGTGCGGCTGCATCGGTAAACTTCGCGTGCGCAAGGCTGATGTTTTCGAGATTAGGAAGATGATCACATAGCTGCATCAGGCCTTCATCATCAATACTGCTGCCGCGATGGCTGACTCGGGCGAGCTTGGTAAACCCCTCGAACTTTGCATAAGCTCGGCCGGTGATCTGCGTGCCTACAAAAGAGAACTGCTCCAGATCTTTCAAGCCTGCGAGTTGCGCCATGCCAGCATCGCTGAGCTTGCCATTGTTGGTGAAGCGCAAGGTCTTCAAGCGGGTAAGCTTTCCGATGTTCGGCATCCACGCATCATTAAACTTCGTGGCGATAACGTTAAGCGATTCCAGCGTGGTAATGTAACTAAGGTGCTCGAAGAATGCAGCATCATAGGGATCTACTTTACGATGATCATGTGGCCCAGCACCAGGCACTGCAAGATCGACAAGCTTTAAGCTCTTACCATCTTCGGTCTTCTCGACTTTACCTTTTGCACCTTCGACCGCACGAATAACGGCTTCGACATGGGGATCGAGAGCAAAACCGTTGGCAGAGGTAAGCGCAAATAAAAGCGCAGCGAAAATAGCGGTATTGGCTTTCATAGAAATCAGAGTCCTTTTTTACAATCAAAAGAGTAAGAGAGATCTTCCAAATATTAATATTTGGAAAAGATTGCGGGGGTTGGAAAGCGTTCTTCGGAAGACGCATCGTTAAGGTATTCCTCGCGTGGCACATCCACCTGAGGCCAGCTAGTTGGGCGTACACGGATAACTCTGCCTGGGCGAATGCCCTCGATGATAAGATCGGTCTCAAAAGAGATTTGGATGCCGCTGCTACCCAAAGGCACTTCGCCCGTCACCTTCTTAACATCAAGAATGGATCCGCTTGAAGCCATGTGGGCGGGGCCGTATGCGCCGTGGGTATGCTTCAATGTATTCGATACAGAATTCATCATTGCAGGGCTGTCTTTTTTAAAATCAGCATAAAGAGAAGGGTCCATGCCGCCGAACAAAGTTGCGGTCACCTTCGCACGGCCGAACTTCCCATACTCAACAGAATCAATCCATGCAGGCATCCAACGACTACGAATGAAGGCCTTATGCACTTCGGTCTGATTGCTGGCAGATCGTTGCATCGCAGCATCGTCTAACCAGATATCTGAGATATGAAACTGGGTGAATATTCCACCAGGCGTGGGCTTCCAAGTTACCCCCAGCAAGACGGGTTGCCCGCCTAGGGATTTCTTCCCTTCTGCAGGCCAGATTTTCTCTGCGATCAAGTCATCAATACCAAGGCGTTCGCGGCCGCGCCAAATGCGGGTCGCTGCATCGAAGGTCATCTTCTCTTCTGCAGCCTTACCATCTCCGCCTTGCTTTGGTTCGCAGGTGGCAATGATCATCCCTTTGCCATTATTGATATCCATTTCCTTAAGCTTCCAGACCTTGCCCACGCGCTGGCAATGGCTGGGCTCGTCTTCAAGAAGCAAAACATGGTTCTCTGCGGGGGCAGTACCAGCTCCTCGATTGTGGTTTCCATCCAGCTTCCTATTATTGATCGGCAACACCGGCACAGGAGATATCTTCGGGTCGGGTGGAAGAAAAGCCTTAACATGAAGCACGGTACCCAGCGGTATATCTCGAAGATCAGCAGGCGCGCCATGATAGCGCACGACACCGTAGGGAAGCAGCGCAATGGGATGCGGGTCGTTGCGGAAAAACATGCCCGACGCCTGGACACGAATGCTGCCCCGGCGATTCGCATGATCTAGGAACACGAGTTCGCCCCGGTAGGAGTATGCATTTTCCAAAGGAGGGAACTTCCCCGTCTCGGGCCGGAATGGCGTCTCCTGAGCGATCGCTGCAATAGTGAACAGCGACAAACCCAGACACAGGGCCATGAACCTTATCGGATACTGGATGCGCATCATAGTTCAACCACCTTGTTGCTCTCGCCGAATTTGTCAGTTTCCACACCCATGCGTTGGGCCATCATAAGCAACAGGTTGCTCATGTAAGCATTCGGGTTTGCAGGACGGCTGCAAAGCGAATAATGTTCGCCTGGCTTGTCAAGTTGGTAGCCCTTGAAGTGGCCCTGATTAAAGTCGAGATGTTTGCCATGCTTCAAACCAAGATCGGATCCACCCGCAAGAACCAGCGGGAGATTCGCATTTCCATGGCTATGGCCATAGGACATACCGCTACCGAAGAGCGCCATCGTCGAGCCAAGTAAAGGCTTGCCGTTGAGATCTTTGGTCTCTGCGAGTCGGGTGAGGAAGTAGCCGTATTGCTCGATAGCGAAGGTATCATAATTGGTGAGTTTTTCCATGTAGCCCTTATCGCCGCCGTGATGGCTTAGTTGATGGCGGGATTCGGTGATGCCGATTTCGGGAATGGCAAACGCATCCCCTTCACCACCCAAGCTGAAGGTAGCGACACGAGTTACATCGGTTTGGAAGGCAAGCACGATAAGATCATAGACAGTGCGGAAATAGTCGCCCGCCATGGTTGCAGGGATATCGCGATTAGTTCGCTGGCGATCTGCAGCAGCGACGGTAGGAAGCGGGGTATCAAGCCAGGCATCGGCACGCCTTGTACGAACTTCCGTTTCTCGAACCGAAGTAAGGTATTGATCCATGCGCCCTTTATCTGCTGATCCCATCGCCTGCTCGAGCCGGCGAACTTCCGCAAGGTTGGCATCAAGCACGCTGCCTTTGCGACGCAAGTTTCTTCTTTGAACCGTCTTGCCACCCTTAGGCTCTTCAAACAGCGATGCAAAGATCTCACTGCAACGACGCATCGAAGGCAACCGCACTCCATCGGCAGTCCAGCCAAGCGAATCACCCGTGAGTGCTATTTCCATCGAAGGATATCGTGTGTGTTTCGCAGTGACCTCTGCCATCTTTTGATCTACAGAGATTGTGTTGCGGTCTGAAGGCCCGAGCTTGCCGCCAGTCAGCCAGACGGAGATGCAATTGTGATGATGGCTAAGGGCTCCTGGGTGATGCAGGCCGCTGATGGGCGTGATCACTTCACGATGCTTTTCCAGAGGCTTCAACGAACGCGAGAATTCGTAGTCTTTGCCTGGTTTGGTGATCTGATAGTTAAGCGAATGAACACCATTGGCGAGGTAGATGAAAGCGCTGCGCTTGGGCGATGCACCCTGTTGGTCGATCGCTCGAAGCGGCACCATGCATTCCAAAAACGGAAGCGAGATGCAACTACCTAACGCACGCAATGCGTGACGGCGATTGATCAACCAGGATTGTCTCAGAATGTTGCTCATTGCAATTCTCCTTGTTAGCGTTTACGAATCAGATCTGAAAGGGCGACCGCACGGATG
Organism: uncultured Victivallales bacterium; assembly: GCA_964652765.1. Classification (GTDB taxonomy): domain Bacteria; phylum Verrucomicrobiota; class Kiritimatiellia; order UBA8416; family UBA8416; genus UBA8416. Next base: position 11,463 of record CAZZBA010000092.1, read on the forward strand.
GTATCCTTGATGCGGTATTGGTTTTTCTTCGCTTCGGCCTCAATTGCCTTGAGGTCATCCTGATCATCAACCGTTAGCACCCTGCGAAGAGCGTAGGTGCAAAGATGCTCGATGAAGGCCCGTGCAACTTTGTCGCGGTCCTCTAACAGCAAAGTTTTGAACTGAACAGAATCCTTAAACTGACGGCCATCAGGCATCTCGCCCGAAGGATCAATCATAGGGTCTGAGCCACGGCCCAGCACAACCTTTTCAAGTGTGCGCCATTGCCCGATGGCATCGTAGTTGTCCCAGGCAAGGCCCAATGGATCGATCTTTGCATGGCAGGCTGCGCAGTTCACATTATTGCGATGCGCTTCGATCTTTTGGCGGAGAGTCGCCTTGGGGCTTTCTGGTGGGCTGGGTTCGATCGCGCTTACATTCGCAGGTGGTGGTGGTGGAGTTTTTCCGAAGATCGTTTCACTAACCCACACGCCTCGATGCACCGGGCGATGCCGTGTTCCGTCCGAGGTCAACCCGAGCACTGCGCCCATCGTAAGCAAGCCGCCACGATGATCTTCGGGCTTAAGGGCGACACGCTGAAAGCCATCACCCTTGGGCTCTGGCAGTCCGTAAAAATCGCAAAGTCGGGCGTTAGCCATGGTCCAGTCGGAATCGATCAAGCCATCGATGGGCAGGTTCTTCGAGAACATCTCGCGGAAATACTCGACCGGTTCAGAGCGTAGGCTCGTCTCAAGCCAAGCATCATAATTCGGGTACAGTTTCTTGTCAGGGGTGAACATACCAAGGCGGTGTAATTGAAGCCATTGCCTCGAGAAGTCGTTGACGAAGCGATTGGCTTTGCTATCCGTCAGAAGCCGATCCACTTCTTTCTTTAGGCCATCACCTTTTAATGTGTTGGCTTTGGCAGCAGTTAACAAGCCTTCATCGGGCATCGAACTCCACAAGAAATACGAAAGCCGTGAGGCGAGTTCTGCATCGTTGAGGCGATCACGAACCACCGTGTCTCCTTCGACAAGATAGATGAAGTGCCTAGAGGTCAGCACGCCTTGGGTCGCAATGCGATAAGCGTCGATCGTCTTTTCGCCCGCATCGCGCTCCGAGGTGTAAGCTTTCAGATAATCTGTCAACTCTTCCTTCTTGACTGGTCGGCGCCAGGCTTTTTCTGCGAAGCGTTGCAGATGATCTGCAATAACCTCGATGGTCGCATTATCGGGGGGCACCAAACCATTACGCCTAGACTTCTCCGCAGCAGTTACCAGCGGGCCCTCCCATTCAATCCAATCAAGTAACACGGTAGAGAAAAGGCCGTTTCCCTTATCATCAAACATCTGCGGGGCATTTGGATTCAGAAGCAGAGTCTCGCTGCTGTGGGTGAAAATATAACTGTTCCTACTACCGAGCGCACCGCGGAACGCAGCACCTTTTCTTCGGTCCACCACATCTGTAGCCAC
>CAZZBA010000093.1:0-345 GCA_964652765.1 uncultured Victivallales bacterium
GATGGCGCCGCACGAACGCGCCTGCGCGGGGATTTTCCTGGCGTTCCAGTATCCGGTGGATGTCCCCGGCGTGAGCAACGAGCTATTCCTGCATACCGCCTTCAACGCGGTCTGCCGGGCACAGGGGATTCCCGAGACCGACGCCTTTGATTTCCGCGAACTGCTGACCAGCAAACTCGAGCTGATCGGGATGGACCCCTCGTATCTCGAGCGCCCGGTCAACCTCGATTTCTCGGGCGGCGAGAAGAAGCGCAACGAGATCCTGCAGATGGCGGTCCTCGCGCCGAGGCTGGCGATCCTCGACGAGACCGATTCCGGGCTCGACGTGGACTCGTTGCGGATCGT
>CAZZBA010000093.1:355-12870 GCA_964652765.1 uncultured Victivallales bacterium
GCGACCCTGATGATCACGCATTACCAGCGGATGCTCAAGTACATCACCCCTGATGTGGTGCATGTCCTCGCCGACGGCAGGATCATCAAGACGGGCGACCACACACTCGCCGACGAGGTCGAGAACCGCGGATACGAATGGATCCTCCGATGAACACGCCTGCAAAAGCGATCCCGGCGATACTGGCGAACCGGCTTGGCAACTGGATCGACTCCGGCCATGCCGGTCCGGAATGGCTGCTTGGCCAGCGCCGGGCGGCGCTCGAGCTACTGCTGCGCAACGGCCTGCCGACACGCAAGACCGAGGACTGGAAGTACACCGACACCAGCGCCATCACCGACCGGGAATGGAATTACCCGCCGCTGGACGAGGACTGCATGGTGACAGGGCACAGGTATCATCCCCTGGAGATGCTGCACGCCGATGAGCTCAACATCGTACTGGTCAACGGCCTGTTCTGCCCGGCTCTGTCGAACATCGACAACGAGGAAACAATCGAGCTGCTCCCCTTGCGGAGTCCGCTGGCCGAATCCCTGCTGGAAGCCGCCCTGGCGCAGCCGGACGCGCCGATGGAGCTGCCCTTTAGCACACTCAACCGCGCTGGCTGGCGCGACGGCGTGGCATTGACGATCGCCCCCGGCAAGCACCCCCCCGCGCGCGTCCAAGTCCTGCTGCTGCATGACGGCGACACGCCAAACGCCTTGATCACACCGCGCCTCGTGATCCGCGCCGGCGCGGGCTCGGACGCGACCGTCGCCATCACGCACGCCTCGAGCTCGCGCGAGACCTGCCTGAACGTGCCCTGCATCGATGTCGATATCGCCGACGGCGCCCGCCTGCAGCTCTACCAGACCCACTCGCTCAACAAAGCCTCCTACCATGCCGGTACCTTGCGCATCGCGCTCGGTCGCGACAGCTCGCTGAAATCGTTCGAGGCCGCATTCGGTGCCGCCCTCGCGCGGCAGAACCTAACCGTTACCTTCGATGCTCCAGGCGGCGAAGCCACGCTAAGCGGCATCTACACCCTCGACGGCGACCGGCTTTGCGACTTCCATACGGCGATCGTGCACCGCCAGCCGAACTGCCGCAGCCGCCAGGTGTACAAGGGTATCCTGGACGAGCGTTCAACCGCCGTCTTCAACGGAGCCGTGCAGGTCGCTCCCGGTGCCAGCGGCACCGACGGCTACCAGCTCAACCGCACGCTGCTGCGCAGCCCGCAGGCACGCGTCTTCACCAAGCCGGAGCTGCGGATCGACAACGACGACGTACGCTGCACGCACGGGGCCTCCGTGGGCCAGCTCGACCCGCGCCAGCTTTTCTACCTGCAAAGCCGCGGTATCGGTCCGCAGCAGGCCCGCGACATCCTCGCGCGCGGATTCGTGGAGGATCTGCTCTTCGCTATCGACTCGCCACGCCAGCGGGAAGAACTTGACCGTTGCCTCAACCGCCACTTCAATGGGGAATCATGAGACCGATCCTGGATATCGACGCCATCCGCCGCCAATTTCCCTGCCTTGACACCCCGGTCAACGGCAAGCGCTTGGCTTGGCTGGATACGGCCTCGACGGCCCTGAAGCCCGACTGCGTGACGGAGGCCGTCTGCGATTACTACCGGAAAAGTCCCGCCAATATCCATCGCAGCGTACATGCGCTCGGCGAGACCGCCACCGCCCTGTTCGAGGACAGCCGCCAGGCCGTGCAACGGTTCATCAACGCCGCTTCCCCTGCCGAGATCGTCTTCACCTCGGGCACCACCGACGGCATCAACACCGTGGCGATGGCCGCCGGCCTGCAGTGGCTGCGCGCAGGCGACGAGGTTCTGGTGACCGAACTGGAACACCACGCCAACATCGTGCCGTGGCAGATGCTGCGCGACCGTATCGGCATCACGCTGCGCGTCGTGCCCATCACGGACAGCGGCGACATCACCCCCGAAGCCTTCCAGCGCGAACTGACGCCGCGTACCCGGCTGGTTGCCTTCACAGCGGTTTCCAACGCCATCGGCACCGAGTTGCCCGTGGCCAAGCTGACCCGGCTCGCGCATGCGGCCGGTGCCAAGGTTCTGGTCGATGCCGCCCAGGCCGCCGCCTGCATGCCGCTCGACGTCCAGGCGCTAGAATGCGATTTCCTAGTCTTCTCCGGTCACAAGCTCTTCGGACCGACCGGCATCGGCGTCCTGTACGGCAAGCAGGCGCTGCTGGAGGAGCTGCCACCGGTCAAGGGCGGCGGCGACATGATCCGCTCAGTCAGCTTCGAGAAGACCCTCTTCAACGACCTGCCCTATAAATTCGAGGCCGGGACACCCAACATCGCCGGGGTCATCGGGCTGGGCCGCGCCATCGCGTTTATCGAGGATCTCGGTTTTGACGCGATCATGCAGTACGAGACGGCGCTTGTGACCCAGGCGCTGGAACATCTGAGCACGATTGACGGCGTCACGATCATCGGCCAGCCTGGAAAGCGGCGCAACATCATCTCGTTCGTCATTGACGGCATACACCCGCACGATGCAGGTACCCTGCTCGACGAGGACGGGGTGGCGGTGCGCGCGGGTCACCACTGCGCCCAGCCGCTGCTGGCCCGTCTCGGCGTGCCCGCGACGGTGCGCGCCTCGTTCTCGATCTACAACAACCGGCAGGATATCGAACAGCTTGCCGCGAGCATCAACCGTATTACCAGGATCTTCGCATGAGCAGCGCCACCGACCTCTACCAGGAGATCATCCTGCACCATAGCCGCCAGCCGCGCCACTACGGTCCGCTGCCCGGTGCCACACATGCCTACAAGGCCGACAACCCGCTTTGCGGCGACAGCTACACGATCTACCTGCGGGTGGAAGACGGCGTTATACGGCAAACCGCCTTCGAGGGGGCCGGCTGCGCGATCTCCAAGGCATCGGCCTCGCTGATGACCGACACCATCACCGGCAAGACCCTGGCCGAATTCGAGGCGATATTCGCGCGGTTCCACGCGCTCGTGCTGGGCGGGCCGGAGGCCCCGCAGGCGGAAGCGATGGGCAAACTGGCCGCCTTTTCCGGCATCTGGAAATTCCCCGCCCGCGTCAAGTGCGCCATGCTTGCCTGGCACGGGGTCAAGAATGCGCTGAAGGAGGGTCAGGCATGAGCAGCGACCTCTCCACGGAACTCCCGATCGCCTTCGAGACCACCCCGAACCCGCGGTCACGCAAGGTGGTGCTGGACCGGCCCCTGCGCATTGGCGACCCAATCGCCTACCAGCGGGCCACCGGGGCCTTTGAGGGCGGACCGATGATCGAGGAACTGCTCGACACCCCGCATATCACCGATCTTTACCTGCGCGACAACGTGCTGACCGTCACGCAGGAAGGTTCCGGAAGCTGGTACCTGCTGGAGGATGTCATTGGCGGCATCATCCGAGCCGGGATCGGTGCCCACGATCCGGCCTACGCGCCACCCGCCGTAACAGCCAAGTCCTCTGCCAAACCACGTACCGACGTAAAACCCTCGCCACAGCTCGAGGTCATCCGCGAAATCCTGGACAGCACGATCACCCCCTACATCCAGTCGCACGGTGGCGCCGTCGAACTGGTGGCCTTCGACACGGAGACGCACCGGCTCACGATCGCCTACGAGGGTGCCTGCGGCACCTGCCCCAGCTCGCTGGGGATGACGCTGGGCGCCATCCAGAACATGCTGCGCGACCAGTACGACCCGCAAGTGGTCGTGCGGGTAGCGGAGAAGCGTTCAGCCCGCTAAGGCCCTTAGCCGGTCGCGGAAGCGTGCCAGGACGTCCGCCTTGGCCCCTGCGGAGAGGAAGGACCGATCAATCAAGGCGACGACACGGGCCTCGGCATCCGCGAATTGTCCCAGGTATCGCTCGGCCCGGGCCATGTTCATGCCGTAGAACCCGGCCAGTTTGAGGAAGTCGGGGCGCTTGTAGAACGCGTTCTGCCGGAAACTCGCGGTTTCAAATGTGTCGAACAGGTCAAGGGCTGTACGGCTCTCTTCCGGGAAGTGCAGCGATGTGCAGATCAAGTCGTAGGCCGGGGTAAGGATGTAGTCGCCGAACTCGCTCTCGAGCAGCGAGAAATTCTTCAGGTGCGCATCCCCGTTCGAAAGGACGTAGTTGAAGACGATCCGGGCGAAGAGTTTCTCGATCTCCACGGGGTATGCTTTGCAGAAATGCTTCAGGATGCGCCCGGCCTCCTCGTAGGTCCCGTCATACTTGTAGTTCCTGCCGACCGTGTCCTCCGACCGGTTGGAGAGCTGGCAGAAGTCCTCCTGCCCGATCTTTACCCCGCCGCGACGGTCGAACCGACGGGTAATGTAGGCAAGCTCGCCATCCGCGAAACGGATCACCGCGTTGATCGCCGTGGCAATGCCAAAGACCTGCGATGCGACCTGCATCGTGAGATGTTCGCTGGCTGGCACATCGGCCTTGAAGCGGGGGATATCCGCTGAGGGGACCGGCTTGAGGATGTACTCACCGTCCTTTTCTGTCGGGACGAGCGTTCCGCGGACGAGTTTCAGCGAAACCTTGTCCTGGATCCCCGAGATGGACATGTGCTCAGCCGCTTTCATGCGGAACTCGACGACGTCGACGCGGTTGAACGTCAGGCGGTGGGGGAACTTCCGGTTGTCGCCAGCCAGGGCACGCCCTGCCGCAGCGCCATACCCCTCGCGCGGGATGTCGGCCAGAGTTGACATACAACGGAACATTTACGCCTCCTGCTCCTCGACCACGGTGACATCGCCGATGGTGTCGCTGTGGGCGGTCTTGAGAAGTCGCCCGAAATGGTCATGCTCGTCCATTTTCAGCTTGCGGCATTGAGTCTCCTTGAGGATGCCCTCTGCCAGCAACCCGAAGAAGAATGGAAACAGGAACTTCGATGTGTACGGTTCGCCTTGCATGGGGAGGGTCAGGCTGATGGGCTTGGACGTTGCCGACGCCAAGTAACCGGTATCGTAGGTAAAGCGGTAGCCGTCCGGAACCTCCTCGATACGGCCGGCGAATGCTCCGCAGCAATAGACCTTTCCGCTTCGACTCATGACCTACATCCTATTTCCTGATTCCGATACACAGTTCCATTCCCAATGCGTTCAGAACCCGCTCAAGGGTCGCCACTGTCGGATTGCCCGTTCCAGACTCGATATTGCTCAAGGTATGGATGGCGACCCCCGCTATCTCACTCAACGTGCGTTGGTCAATCTGTAGAGTGACGCGTCGCTTCTTGATCTGGCTTCCTAGTTCGTTGAAATTCATTGGAATGAACTTTACGCTACTTGAAGTCGAAAACTCAAGACATAATGCATACACGTGTTCATTATAGTGAAAGCAGCGCGTTCTGTCCGCGCTTGGTGGCTGACTTGGATCAAGCATCTCCTGTTGGCCGGTATAGAGGATGAGGGTCAGGCCGGCGATGGTCTTGTATTCGTGGTCGTTGATAGATTCGGTATAGAGGCCTTCCCAATGGGCGTGCGGCTAGTGTCCGGGGTTCATGCGCGCGCGGTCGCCGCGGTCCAGTCGCTGGCCGATCTCCACCCGCAGCCGCGTCAACAGCCGCTGTGCCCCTATTTCTCCTCCGGCGGGGAAATCGCTTCCGGGCCGGTCAGCCTGTCCAGGATCGAACCGGAGACCGTGTCGCGCAGGGAGGCCTTGTCACTGGCATCCGTGGCGGCGGATTCGGTATCCGGCAGCGCGAACGCGGTTTCCAACTCGCGGATCCGCGATGCAAGGGTCGCTTCGGTCTCGCGCGCCTCGTCCAGCACCCGTGCCGTGTTGTCGCGCCCAGCCTTCAGATCCTCCTCCAGCATACCGATGGTGCGGTCGCGGGACTCCATCGCTTTCTTCAATCCTTCAATCTCGCCCTTCAGTCCCGCGATGCGCAGTTCATGTGCATCCGCCGTGGCCGCCAGCGCTGCCGCATGCGCCGCCTCCATCTCGGCGGCGCGGGCAGAGGCCTCTTCCGAAATGGCCTGCACCCGCTGCTGCATCGCCACCATTTCCGCCCGCTCGGCCGACAGCTTGGCGTCCTTCTCCACCACGGACACCGCGAGAAGGGCGCGCTCGCGTTCAAGCTGCTCGCGAAGCGCCGTGACATCGGCCATCGCCGTGGCGGTGGCCGTTTCCAGTCGTCCGATCAGGGGAACCAGGTCCGGCGACAGCGTGACCAGCGGCTCCGCCTTGCCCCCGGCCTCACCCTCCGTCACGCCTTCCTCCAGGCGCATCGTCACCCCCGCCTGCAATTGCCTACGAATGGCGTCGTACTGCCGCGCCAAGGCGGCCCTGGCCTCTGCGAGCATCGCGCCTGTCTCCTCGATTGCTTTCGCCTGCGCCTGGGATCGTGCTTCCAGCTCGAAACGCAACCGCCGCTCCTGCTCGAGTTCGCGTCGGGCGGTAGCCAGGGACTCGCCCGCCTCCACGGCCTGCTTCTGAAGCGTCTCGATCTGCTTTAGCAGCAGGGCATGCTGCTGCACAGCCGCCGCCTCTCCTGCCGCCAGCTCCTTTTCCAGGCGCTCGACCTCGTCAAGCGCCAGTTCCAGAGAGGCCCGATCGACACGTCCGAGTGCCTGTTCCATCTCCTGGTCGCGTACCGCCAACTGCGCCTTCACCTCATCGATCTGCCGCTGCAATCCGGCCGAGATTTCAGCCGCTGATGCCTTCTGTGCTACCAGCGCGTCCGTCGCCGCCTGCCACTGGACCTCGGCTTCCGCTTGACGTGTCTTGTCCGTTTCAATCGCATCCAGCAGGTCGTTGATCTTGAGTTCCGCCTCTGCCTTGAAAGTCTCGCGCGACTTGTTAACAGCCTGCACTTCCATCTCCAGCGTGGCGATACGCGCCTTCAGCGCCGTCGTCCGGGGCTCGGCCTCGAGCAGTTCCGGCGACGACTCCGGCGCGGCCGCCATATCCGCCGCCTCGCCGCCAACACAGGCCACCGCCACCCCAAAGAAGATACCGACCCCCGCCAATACGCCATAAAACCTTGTCACACGCTCCATCACTGACCACCTTGTGTTTACTTATAGAGCAACGCCATACCGCGACAGACAGCTCCCCGCAAGCCTATTTTCCGCATCCTAGAAATTGCTCAATGCCGTCCTGCCGATCCCGCACACGTTGAACCCGATTTCGTAGAGGCCCTGGTGATCCAGGCGGTTGCGACCGTCGAAGATGAAGGCTGGCTTCATCATTCCCGCGTAGATCCGCCGGTAGTCCAGAGCCGCGTAGCAGTCCCATTCGGTCATCAGCGCGATCGCGTGCGCCCCCGCCGCCGCCGCGTAGGGATCCGGCTCGAAGATGACCCGGTCGCCCAGGTCACGCAGATCCGAGGCCGCGTTCTTCAGCGCCTTCGGGTCGGTGACCACGACCTGCGCGCGTTCCTCGACAAGCTGGCGCGCCACGCGGATGGCCGGGCTCTCGCGCGTGTCGCCCGTGTCCTTCTTGAAGGCGAAGCCGAAAAGCGCGATCCGTTTGCCCGAAACCGTGTTGAACATCCGTCCGACCATGTTCCGGACGAAACGGTCCTGCTGCCAGTCGTTCATCGAGACCACCTGCTGCCAGTAGGCCGCCGATTCCGCCAGCCCGTAGGACTCGCACAGGTAGACAAGGTTCAGGATGTCCTTCTTGAAACAGGATCCGCCAAACCCGACGCTCGCGTTCAGGAATTTAGGCCCGATGCGGGAATCCATGCCGATTGCCCGCGCCACCTCGCCCACATCGGCCTCGGTAGCCTCGCACAGCGCGGACAGCGCATTGATGGAACTGACCCGCTGGGCCAGGAACGCGTTGGCGGCCAGCTTCGAGAGTTCCGCCGACCAGACATTCGTCGTCAGGATCCGCTCGCGCGGCACCCAGTGCACATACAGGTCGACCAGGGCGGCCACGGCCCGGCGGCCTGCCTCCGTCGCGTGCCCGCCGATCAATACGCGGTCCGGATTCTGGAGATCAGCGATAGCGGTGCCCTCCGCCAGGAACTCGGGATTGGAGAGCACCTCGAACTTGACCGTGCCGGGCCCGGAATCAAGGATGCGCTGCATCGCAGCGGCCGTGCGTACAGGCAGCGTGCTCTTTTCCACCACGATCTTGTCCGATTTCGAATTGGCCAGGATCTGCCGGGCGGTCTTCTCCCAGTACTGCAGGTCCGCCGCCCGGCCTGCCCCCTGGCCGAAGGTCTTGGTCGGCGTGTTGACGCTCACGAAGATCATGTCCGCCTCGGTAATCGCGCGGTCGACATCGGTGCTGAAGAACAGGTTGCGGTTGAGACACTCGTCCACAACCTCCTTGAGCCCCGGCTCGTAGATCGGCAGGTTACTCGACTGCCACTGGGCAATCCGCTCCGCGTTGATATCCACCACCGTGACCCTGACCTCCGGGCATTTTCTGGCGATCATCGCCATCGTCGGCCCGCCTACGTATCCCGCCCCTATACATAAAATATTCATTGCCTGCCCCGTATACCATCCCGTCTGCCACACCACCCCATCCGGACAGTCCCATCGCGACCACCGCCTAGCCCCATCGAATAATGCCTTACGATATACGCCGGAATCATTAAAATCAAGCCTTCCGCCTCACCCCTTGTCACGCGTTTTCCATTGGATTTCCGCATATTTCGTTTGCGCAACTTCGGGCAAATCGTTATAGTCCGCCTCTTTCGTGATTTCTTGAGGGTTGGACGCAGGGCGTTTTGCACGGCTGCCGCGCAACGCCGGAAAAATGAAAGTTGGTGTAGAGCATGAAAACAGGCATTCGCAAGTCATCCTGGCAGGTGCTGGCCTTCGGAGCCTTGCTGGCGGGCTCGATTCTCTGGACCGGTTGCGAGGATGATGATGACAAGAATACCGCAGATCCCGGCAACGAGCTTCCGGGGCGCTACTACGTCACTGTGTATTATACGCCGGTCGAGGTCTACCACGGCGGCCCGTCGCAGGACGTCTGGGGCTACACGGCCATCGGAGGCGAATCGGGCCGCGTGCTGCTCGGCTCGTACCCCGAGAGCTTTGTCGGTGCCGTGCGGATGCAAGGTTCGGGAAGGATCACCTCGGGCACATATGCCGGCAAGTACCTGAACGGATCGTTCGCAGGCGATTTCTGGCTCAGCGAGTTCGCCCCCGATGCCTATGGTGCCCCCCTGCTGCCGTTCGTCACCGCGGCCGCCGATGACAGCGTGCTCGCGCGCGGAACCCGGTTCAAGCTGAAGGAGCCCCTGTTGGAGAGCGGCGGTGCCGAGATCAGTTCCACTGCCTCCAAGAAGCTGCTTGCCTCCACCTGGGATGTCCAGGACCAGTTCGATGCGGGCAACGGCGGCGATTTCCGCATCGACCTCTACATCGGGGAAGAGGATCGCAGCAACTTCACCACCGAAAACCCCTACTACGTGGCACTGGAAAACGTGATCATCGCCACCTACTGAAACCATCTACTCCCTCGAATTGCATGATACACGTCCCCGGCTCGACACATGGCGGTATCGGGCAGGTCCTGCGCGTGGCCTTCCCGTTGATCATGGCCTCCTCGGGGCATGCGTTCCGTCTCTTTTCAGACCGGGTCATGCTGGCCCGCTACTCGCAGGAGGCGATCGCGGCGGCCATGCCTGCCAGCCTGACCTGCTTCTGCCTGATGTGCTTCTTCCTTGGCACGGCCGGCTACGCGGGGACGTTTGTCGCCCAGTACGCGGGTGCGGACCAGAAGGAACGTACCGGGCTGGCGGTCTGGCAGGGCATCTATGTCGCCCTGGCCGGGGGGATCGTCGTGGGGCTGAGCACCCCGGCCGCCCGCATGATCTTCGACTGGATGGGACACGGCGAGGCGGTCATCGAACAGCAGATCATCTACTTCGAGTCGCTGGCCCGGCTCAGTTTCGCCCCGATTCTGCTGGCCGCCCTGAACAGCTTCTGGAGCGGACGGGGCAAAACGGCCGTGGTCATGCTGATCGAAGTGACTTGCTCCGCCGCCAACATCATCCTGAACTACATGCTGATCTTCGGCAACTGGGGTTGCCCGGAACTGGGGATCCTGGGGGCCGGGCTGGCAACCGGATTAAGCACCATGCTGGGGCTGGCGATCGCGATGGCGCTGTTCTTCAGCGCGGGTAACCGCAAGCGCTTCGGCACGTTGCCGCACCGGACACTGGATCTGCCCCTCCTGCGCCGCCTGCTGCACTTCGGCAGCCCGAACGGCGTCCAGTTCGCACTCGACCTGATGGCCTTCAACCTCTTCGTGATCCTGCTGGGACGGCTGGGAACCGTCGAGCTGGAAGCCGCCAACATGGCCTTCGCGATCAACGGCATGGTGTATCTCCCGATGATCGGACTGGGCATGACCGTGTCGATCCTGGTCGGCCAGGGCATCGGGGGCAGGCGCCTGGACGAGGCCCGCCGGGCGGTTCGCAGCGCCTTGATCCTGGCACTGCTGTGCAATGCGGCCGTCGGCCTCGGGATGCTGGTCTTCCCGCGCACCCTGCTAGTCCTGTTCGCCCGCCCGGGCGACCCCTCTCAGCTCCAGGCCCTGGAAACCGCCATCGTCTACATGCGCTATATCACCGCCTACCTGGTCTTCGACGGCTTCTGCATCGTATTCAGCCACGCCATCCGCGGCGCGGGCGACACCCGTTTCGCGATGCGCGCCAGCCTGGCGATCTCCTGGGGGACGCTGGTGCTGCCCACCTTCATCGCGCATCACGTGGGGGCCTCCGACCATGTCTTCTGGGCCATCCTGGTCTGCCATGTACTCATCGCCAGCACGGTATTCCTTGCCCGCTACCGCGCCGGCAACTGGATGAGCATGCAGGTGATCGAGGAAGTCCCGACCGCCGAGCTGGAGATCCAGGCCGACCGCGGGATCTAGGGGGTTCTTTTCCTTCCGTCTTGCTTTCTCCTCCCTGTCGTCGCTACTCTAGCAGGGATTGATTGACAACAGGTACGGAGGGAGAACACCATGATGCTCGATACGGGGAAGACGCTGCTGGTCCTGATTGATGTGCAGGAGAAACTGACGGCCGTGATGCATGAGCGCGAGACGCTGGTCGCCAATCTCGCAAAGCTGCTGAAGGGCATGAACGTGCTCGGGATCCCCGTGATCCAGGTCGAGCAGAACCCGGCCAAGATGGGGCCGACGATTCCCGAACTGCTGCCGCTGCTGCCGGGCAGCCAGCCACTGATCAAGACGTGCTTCAGTTGCTGCGGCAGCGACACCTTCAATGCGGCCGTGAAGGCCAGCGGGCGCCGGCAGATCCTGATCGCCGGCATCGAGACGCACGTCTGCGTCTACCAGACCGCCGTCGCGCTGATCCGCGACAGCTACGCGGTCGAGGTCGTGGCCGACGCGGTCTCCTCGCGCCATCCGCAGGACCATGCCGTCGGCCTGGAGAAGATCCGCGAGGCGGGCCGCCACTCGAACGGTTCGGGCCAGGGACACGTCACGACGGTAGAGACAGCGCTGTTCGAGCTGCTGCGCACGGCCGACCACAGCGCCTTCCGCGAGATCCTCAAGATCGTGAAATGAGCCCGCCGCCGGTATTGCTGCTGTTCGTCGACGGCATCGGGCTGCCGTCCGACCCGCAGGCCCCCACGCCCCTGCGTCCGGACGTCTGCCCCCGGCTGATGCGGCTGCTGGAAGAGGATACCATACCCGCCGATGCCACGCTCGGCGTACCGGGCCTGCCCCAGAGCGCCACGGGGCAGACGGCCATCCTGACAGGTATCAACGCCCCCGCGCGGGCCGGTCGCCACATCGAGGGGTTCCCGGGGAGCCTGCTGCGCGACATCATCTGCGAACACAACATCTACCGGCAGCTTGCCGCCTTCGGCCGCCCCTCCACGTTCGCCAACGGCTATCTGCTACCCACGCTCGAAGCCGTCAAGGCCATGCGCACCAAGTCTGTCACCACCGTGGCGGCCCTGAGCGCCTTCGGCGATGTGCGCCGCCTCGATAGCCTGCTGCGCCACGAAGCCGTCGCACATGACCTGACACGCGAATCGCTCGCCGCGCGCGGCTATACCGGTCCCTGCATCACCGTCGAGCAGGCCGCCGAGGACCTGGCCGGCGTTGCCGTCACACAGGCGTTCACGCTCTTTGAATTCTTCCAGACCGACCACGCGGGGCACCGGGCCGACATGGCCGGAGCCGAAACCGTGCTGCGCAAACTGGACCGCCTGCTGGCAGCCCTCTGCCCGCTGGCGGAACAGGCCAAGATACTGCTGTTGCTGACCAGCGACCATGGCAACATCGAGGATCTCTCCACCTGCAGCCACACCGCCAACCCGGTCCCCTTTGCCGCCCGGGGCCCCGGCGCGGCAGCCCTCCGCAACGCCATCCACGACCTGACCGACATCACCCCGGCAATCGTGAACATGCAGTGCGGATAAATATGGGAAGCCAACCACCCGGGGTCCCGAGCGAAAATGAGGGTGGCAACTCTTTTGGGGGGAAAGATTGAACATCCAACATCCAACGCCCAACGTCCAAGTCTGGGAGTCTTTCCTTGGATTGTTGGGCGTTGGATGTTGGGCGTTGGGCGTTGAAAAGAATTGAAGTTA
>CAZZBA010000094.1:0-12585 GCA_964652765.1 uncultured Victivallales bacterium
TGATACTGTTGGTGCCGTTACCGAGGGAGAGCGTACCGGCGTTGACCACAGTGCCGGCGTGCGTATTTGCTCCTGTCAGGTTCAGGGTACCCGCACCATCCTTGATAAGCGCCATGCTTCCGCTGATCACCCCGCTGACAGTCTGGGTGTATGATCCGCTGAACGTCAACGGGCTGGGTGTGGTATCTGTGACGGTGATGTTGCCAGCGTAAGTTCCGCTGCTTGCAAATTCAAGGATGCCGTCCGATATAGTCGTCGTACCGGTGTAGGTGTTGGTTCCGGCAAGAATCCACTTGCCGGCATTGGCCTTGGTCAGGCTAGTCACATAGCCAGGTTTATTGTTGATGGCTCCGGCAAAAGTATTGTTGCCGCTGTTACTGCCGCCGAGGCCGAAGATCTTATTGGCGTTGCCGGTCACGATAAGGTCCGTGTTGACCGTTACGGTGCAATTGACATTGGTCGCGTTGTTGTTCAAGCTTGAAGCTTGTCGAGAATCTGCCCAATGCTCAATCTGGCGATTGCTGAGCACCAGCGGCACGACAGCGTCGGCACCGTAGGTAAAGTGAGCCTGGCCACCGCTATTTCCCAGCGTGATGCGACTTCCAGGCGATTCGGCCAAGCTGTTCATGGTCAATCCAGCAGAATATTGTGCACCATTGACAGAGTAGATGCTGATATTGCCGCTGAACGTATTGTTGGTACTCGAAAATGTAAAATAACCTCCACTAGTGCCGCCGCCTGCACCCAACAGGGTACCTGATCCTGCTAACGAGTTAGTAGTAGCGACTGTATAGTTATAAGCATCCAAGGTCCCCGTAACACCTGCATTGATTGCGAAGCCCTGTGAAAGTGTTACATTAGATGAGAATTTAAGCGTGCTTGTCCCGGTAAAGGTTACTACATTTGCTGAATCGCCCAAGTTGGCTGAAGTCGCGCCAGAAGGAAGAGTGAGCGTTCCCCCATTGATGAAGACCCCGCCGCTAAAAGAATTGGTGTTCGAGAGGGTAAGCGTGCCAGACCCCATTTTTGTGAGCGAGCCTGTACCGCCGATGCCGCCTCCTGTAAACGTGTAGTTAGCTGTGGAATTTACAATGACATTCCCCGGGGTGACACCACCGGCGTCAATCGTTACCGTACCGGTTCCTGTATTGGTAAATGTCACTGCAGACCCACTCGTATATTCCGATGAGAAGCTATTTGAGTCTGGCTGCGTCCATATCATGTCGCCTGCCCCAGTCCAAGTTTGTGCGTGAACCAAATTCACTTCTGCCAGCAGTCCCACCAGCGCGAACAACACCACCCCGAATACGGTTTTCTTTGTCATCGAAAATCACTCCTATTCAACAGTAAACGACAGACCTCGGACGAGTGAGAACATTTTAGATGCGCGGCAATCAAAACACAATTGCATTATTCGACATTCTTGCTTGTATTTCCAAGCCACGCGAATCCCCAAGACTGGTAGCTCTGCGCATCGTCCCTGTAGCCGTCGGACGACTTGTCCAGCGTCTTGTCGAGCGAAGATGGAAGCTCTTTGAGCGAAGATGGAAGGCTCGCGTTGCCCCGGCGGCCCGCGTGGAAGCGGGCCCTCCCATTGGCACAACACCGGGAGGGACGGGTTCCACCCCGTCCGCAGCGTTGTATGCCCTAGCGCCTAACGCCTAATCCCCCGTAGCGCGCACCTGCTCTCCCTGCATAGCTCGAAGAGCGATGCACGGGCGTGGCGCGGCAACAACACCCGCCGATAATCCTCCATCCCAGCGAGGGGGGCGCAGGCAAGGTCCAAGCCGTTCTTTGTCGAGACGATTCTCCGTCATATCGGCTTCTGCTTTTCAGATTTCATCCATACAAAATAGGGTGACGCATGGCAGACGCCGACATTATCCGGGCCGAAGCCCGTCGCGACTTCAGCGGTCACGACATACCAGTGCTTGCCCGGGGTGCACTCTCCATCCTCCAGTTCCAAGGCAACGCTTTGGACACCGACCTCCATCCATGGCAGCAGCTTCCCGTCGCGCATAAGTGTGATTCGCCTGATGTTATGGGCACAGCTCGCTTCCACAGTCACCCTGAATGCCTCACCTGATGCAAGCACCACTGTTTCTCCCATCGGCGCGCCCTTGCAACGGGTCACAATCGCCACGCGCGAGTCCGACATCGCAAACGTGTACCGGTTCCTGATCGCCTCCCAAACACCATCCGGCGTGACTTCCTTGACCCAGAATCCCGTCAGGCCAAAATGATTGGGCGAATGTTCCCGGAAGTGATCCGTACCGCCAACTAGACCGATCTTGCACCCTGCATCCAGGAATGGGTTGGGAAACTTTGATGATCCATCGCACTCGCTCATCATGACGTTACCGCGTCCCTGCATCGCTTCCATTGCAGGTTCGAATTGTGGATCAAAATGCTGGGGTATACGCTCATCCGGAATCGGATTACCGTGGAAATGGCGGATGACATAGACCTCATTCGCGGGGAAATCCTCTCGAATATGTCGAAGCAGGTCCGGATACCGCAGGTCATGGGCAATGAACATCCGCTCCAGCCGTTCGAACAACGTTCTGTCCCGGCAGTAATAATTCATGTCCCTTGTGCCGCGCTGGCCGGGCTCTGAAGCGTAGAGAACGACGTTACATTCACCTACCGTCGCCTCCACTTGGTCGAACACCCATGTACTCTCGCTGCCGGTCGTGAAGGGAGTGTGTTCGGTGATGGCGAACACACGACAGCCGAGGACCTCACGCGCAAAACGGATATTGTCCCGCGGGCTTCCGTCAACAGCACCGACACACTTGGAGTACATCGAGTGAATATGCAGGTCTCCCCATACAAGTTGACGGCCCTCGTAGGGTGATGTAAGCGCAGGGGGATCGGGCGCAACGTCTTTACTCGCAGACGGAAACCGGTAGTCGGCTCTGATTTTCTCCGGCACCTCGACACGCTCCAGTTGGAAGCCGGGAGCAAACCTGACCAAGTCAACCCGATGGTCTTCGCTTTGTCTGTTTCCATGCCCGCCCCCGCACTCATGAGTCGGCACAAGTCCAACGTATTTTCCATCTTGGTAGACAAGGCCCAAGGACGAATCAGGCAGCGTCGGCCGGACTGAGATTCGTGCCGGTTCAGTCCAGACTTTCTCCTGGAGACGACACATGAAAAGATCCCATTCGAATCCACGGGAGCCCGTGAAGCGGTACTGCTTGAATACGACCACGGGAACGCCATCCTCCATGACGATAGCAGGTTTAACCGGTGGCATATTCTCAATCCCGAGGGTCTTGCCGCCACTCCCGGTGGTCTTGAAAGCGCGCCGCTCAACAGGTAGTTCCCCGAGTGAGACCGGTTCTCCTTTGAGATCCCACTCCCATACATGTATGGAGCGGTGCAACCCGATCTGATTGCTATAGCCCCAGCGTGGAGAGCTCTCGGCGGCGATATAGGTGCGGTTCCCGCAGGAAACGAGCGCCCCGTTCAGGAGGTAATCCCCCTCCTGCAGATCGATTCGACGGGCAGGTGCCGATGCATGCGTCTCATTAAACAAATCCAGCCTGAACGTAACGCGGTTCGGTGCTGCCTCTTCATAACCCAGCACATACCCACCCTCCACGGCGACGAGTACAGGGGTTCTTCCTGGTGCACGGTAGATGACCGAGCCGTTCGAATCGACAACTTCCAACTCCGTGGACAGAGCATCAGCATCACGCTCAAAGGCAAAAACAAGGCCGGTTGCAGTCACCGCCATCGCTAGACAACGAATGACTGAGCTGCGGGTCAGGACGGTTCGTGTTTCGTCATTCTCGAAAACCACAAGTTCGTAGTGACCAGATCTGGCCTCCACCCACGCCAGGGTCGGCGAGTCCACTTTCTCGCGCGGCGCAATCGGTCCTTCCAACCTTTCTGCAGAAGCAATGCAGCGGGAACTGATCCCATCGCCATCAGGAAGAACCAGAGCAATCTCACGACTCGGATTAACCGTCAACTGCGACCAGCGACGGGCATACTCCACGCACTGCTCATAAGACAAGTCTTTCGGAACCTTCAAGAACTCTTTGTCCCGACCCGCAAGAACAAGGACTCCACCAAACCAGCCTTGTCCTCCCAACCCCACGCAGGCGCTGTATCCATACTCGATGCATAGGCTCATTGCTCTGTAAGCGCTCCCTGATCTATCCCTTGATTTCCGGAACCGTTTCTCCGGCCTTGGCCATTTCCGCCTTAAGTATTTCGGCCAGTTCAGCCCTGACGCCAGCCAGCCCGGGATCCGCCACCCGATTTTTGCGCTCGTGCGGGTCCGCCTCGAGGTCATACAGGAACGATTCGCGGTAGATAATCGCGCCGGCATGCCCCTGCTCTACCCACTCCCCTTCTACATCGGGGATTGCAACGGCATACTTCCACTTCTTCGTGCGGATGGTTCGACCGGCATGACTCTCGCTGATCTGCGCGAAGATGGCTTCCCGGCCAATCTCTTTACCCACAGAGTCCTGCAGGTTAATCCCCTGCCAGTCTTCAGGCACCTCACCGCCGGCAATTGACAGGATTGTACGGGGAATGTCGATCAGGCTGGCAAGGTTCTGGTTCACCTCGCCGCCCTTGAATCCAGGTCCGTAGGCGATCATCGGGATGCGCAGGCACCCGTCATGACAAGACCGCTTGTATTCGCCATTGCGCGTCTTGAAATGACTGCCGTGATCACTGGTGTAGATGACCACGGTATTCTCATCCATCCCTAGCGCCTTCAGCTTCTTGCGCACTCTGCCCACGGCATTGTCCAGCGCATGACAGCAGCCAAGGTAATCCGGGTAGTTCTCGACCCAGTCGCCCGGCAACCCTGCCAGATCACCGGGAATCTCGTAGTTGGCCCAGCGTTCCTTGGAACCCGTGGGCCCCTCGTAGCAGCGATGGTCGTTCTGATGATGGGGTTCAATATAGGAAACAAACAGGAAGAACGGATTATCCTTGGTTTGCTTCTCAAGATATTCCTCAACCCAATCGGTCTGGCAATCAACCCTGAAGCGGGTTGGTTTGAAAAAGCGTGGTTTACCGTTGCCATCAAACATATGCCCGTCATAGGCATGGGAGGTGAACTCCAGCACATCCGAGGCCAGCCAGTAGTCATAGCCACCACGGAACTCCTTGGGCACAGGCAGGACCCGATGGTCAGGCACCATCCCTTCATCGAAACGGTTCGGTCCCGAGGCCAAATGCCATTTGCCGATATACCCGGTCGTGTAGCCGGCGGCTTTCATGCGCCTAGCCAGTGTATCGGCGTTCAGGGGCAGGTGGCGATCGTTTACCTCGCACCCCACCTGGGTGGGGTACTTTCCCGTCTGTAGCGCCGCGCGTACCGGACCGCAAACGGGCTGACAGGTGAATGCGTGTTCAAAGCGCACGCCCTCCGCCGCCATCTGATCCAGGTTGGGCGAGATGGGCAGCTTCTGCCCATAGCAGCCCAGCGTATCCCAGCGCTGCTGGTCACTGAAAAGGAAAACAATGTTCGGTCGCTTCATTACCCCGCCTCTCCTGACTTAACTGCATTTTTAACAAAAGGAGGCCGCCTGATAAACAAGAAACCGCTATTCGGCATCGGCTGGTGGCGCATCCGGAGACGGCGCAGGCGACGGTGGTGCCAATAGCGTGATCAGTTGGCGTAAGACATTCCCTGCCTGTCCGCGGCCGCGTCCCAGGATTTTACCGTCCTTGTCAATCAGCATCAGGTGCGGGATACCACCGGCGGCGAACTGACTGACGCCCGTGCCCTTCCTCTGGTCATACGCGATCCCATACCAGGGCATGTTCATGTCCTTCATGTAGGCGTTCATCTTCTCCTCGGAGCGCTCAGCGCTGATCAGGATGACCTCGAAGCGCTCACCGCCACCGAGCTTGTTGTAAACATCTTTAATCCAATAGTCAGTCTCAAGTCTATGCCTAATGCCTAAAGTCTATGGTCTAAAAGGTCGCCTCTTTTCGCTCGAAGACAATCCAAATACGCCCGGTGAGGTTGCTGCCGGACGCTGCCGAAAGCGTCAGGTAAGATTCATTTTGTTCGAAGGACACCTCGATGCCGTCTCCGCCTCCTTGGATCGGTATATAGGCTTCAGGCAGCGCCAGCGTAATCACCATGGATTCACCGCCGATCACTGCCGCCTCGAATGCCAGCGTTTGCGTGCCCGGATCCCAGCTTGTGTCCCGGATTTCCATCATCCCGCACATGACATGGCGGTTGGTCCCGATAATCTGCGGGTGATCCTCGACTTCGCGCACCGCATACACACGGGCCTCGCCCTTGTCCAGCCTGACGGACAAAGCCCCGTTGCCATCAATGATCCCCAACGGTCGCTGCGCCCAGAAGTCAAAAACATGGTAGCGCTTGTCCCGGCGCAATCCGAGCGATCCGACATCCGCCTGATTGCCGGCAACCGGAGCCGTCAATGTGCGGGACGGGCATTTGCCCTCGTCACTATTGACGGCAATGACCTGAGCCCATGCATCGCTGACTTCATAGACATAGAATTCCGGATGCTTTTTCGAGAGCAGGATATCGACCGGACGAAAGGCCTTGCCGTTGGGAAGTACGGGGTAGAAGCGCGTGAGCTCGTAGCGAATGGCGTCCGTCAAGCGGTTGAAACCGTTTCCGATTTCAATACGTCCGGAGAGCAGTCCCACGAGCGTCAGGAATGTCCGGCGATGTTGCTCCGTGGCAGCGACGCCACCGGGAAAGAAACTTTTGCCGTCGGGATAATAGCGGAACGCCGTGTTTTGCTTGTACCAGCGCAAGCCCATACGGGAGGCCATCTCCGGTTCAAAATGACTCGCATCCGGCCATACCCGCTGCAGGTCGGCAATGCCGACACAAACGTCCGTACAGGGGATGTCGGCCTCCTGGGAACCCATGATCCGTTCATGAATAAAGCCGGCCGGCCCCAGACCGGCCCGGCAAAGCTGGTACATCTTGCGGTAGGCCGAAACGGTGGTATAGCTATCATCGGCAAAGCCCCCGTGTTTGGCCCAGGCGGTTTCGGGATAATCGAACTTCAGTCCGATCACACCGTCGCGAGCGAGGCGGGTCCACATGGACAGCATGTGTTCCTGGAAGCCCGGCTCGGTGTAGTCGTAACGCACTAGGGTGCGGGCGTGCCGGCGATGCTCATAGAGCAGGGAAATGTCCTTTTGCAGGATCCATTCCGGATGCGCGAGCGCAAAATCATTGCTGGGCATGGAACCTTGCACATAGGTGAAGACCTTGCCGCCGAGCTCGTTGATCTTACCCGCAAATTTACGGAATGTTTCGTAAGGTGGCCGCAAATGCCCGTACGTCGACCAATGGGCGTCATCATACCAGCCCTGCTCGGTATCGCCGCCGTTCGTGTAGCAATAGGCATCCGGTTCAAGGCGCACGGCAATGCCGGCGTAACGGGAAAGCCCGCTATCGTTGGCGATTTGCATCTGTTTCACCAAGGCCGGCGAGTTGTTGATCGGGGTGTTGTCACCCAGCACATCATCCGAGGCCATCCAGCCACAGAGCGTAATGAAATCATAGGTGTTGGGACGGGCGTTGTTGGCCGTGGCCATCGCCGCACCGAAGCCCTCGAGTGCCGCGAAAGGATCCGGGGTACTGATGTTCACGAGAAAGGTGTCGCCGGACTTCCATAAGAGACCGGGCCGGATTCGTTTGCCTTGTGGATCGTGAATGGTCAGCGTAACGAAAGAGCCAATCGTCGAATGGCGTTCACGCATTCCCGGCGGCATGCGACCGCCTTTGGCCTTGGCATGGAATTCGACGCTGCGGAGATACTCGGCATAATGGAGTCCCCCAGCGACGAGCGTTCGGCGGCAGTTGTCGCCAAGACGGTCGCGATAGGTCAGCATGCCACTGTTGACCGCATCCAACTGCCAGGTGTTCTCGACAAAATTGGCTTCGGCTCCGGCACCGCCCCTGAGCACACGCGGTTCGAGCGGTTCCTGACGGACAAAAAGCTCGCCATTGACCAATACCTCGGCCCGGCGCGCACGGATCGTGTAGCTCCTGGTGTTTTCCACCCCCCAGCCGATCACGAAAAACGGTTGTTCCGCATAGACGGTGATATCAAGAAACCGATCCGGATCGTACTTGCTTTCGGGCCTGTACCAGACCCGCAAGGTTTCGCCCTTGCCGAACGCATCATCCACACTTTCCGCATGCATGGCTTCACAGGTCAGGGGCGGTTCCTTCCAACCGCCTTCGCCGAGCCGGAACCATGCATCGGAAAAGACGGTTGTCCCGCTAGCCCGGTCAAGACCGGAATAGGTGCCGGTATGCAGGTCAAAACAGACCGATAGCAAACGGTTTTGGATGCTCGTTTCTCGCGCGGTAATTTTAATATCGACCACGCCGGATTGAGTTTTCAAGGGTTTCTGATTCATTTCTCAACTATAGCTGACCCAAGCGATAATCCACAATACCACAATAACGACTTTTTCATTGCATTCCCCCGCCACCCCCCCCCTGTAGCCGCGTCACGAAGGGACGCGCCATCATACACCGCATCGCGCCCCTGCGTGGCGCGGCTACAGAAACTCCAATCTGTGGAAGCCGTCGGACGTAGGCCAACGCCCCGAGCATGAGCGCCTCAGCCAGTCTTCAGTCGTCCGTCTGCTGTCCTCGGTCTGCAGTCTCAACCTACTGATTACTGCCTCTTGCCCCTTTCAATTCGAGAATGGCCTCGGCAAAGCCTTTGCCGATCCCGCACATGATCTTGGCCGATCCCAGATAATGAAAGCCTCCATCCGACACACCTTTCCTCAGGATCTCTTCTTCCCGTGGCGTCATCTCCTTGGCACGGTACTCGGCGAAAGCTATCTCAAGCGCCTCCCCTGTCAACCCTTGCTTGTGCTGCAGCTCGGATTTCATCTGCCGCACCTTGTCAGACTTGGCGACTATCGCCTCCAATTCGTGATCCCAGTACTTGCCGGTCTGCACTGCTGCAACAGTCCCCTTGAATTCGGGGTTGCTTGCCGGTGCCGCCATGGCCTGCTGGAAGTGGGCCGTCTTCCCCTCGGTCTGCACACCGCCGACCCCCAGGACGCCGATCACAACCGGCATGCCGGGGGCATTGAGATCTTTCCGTACATCCCGGATGAGGTGTTCAAGCAACCAGGTATACTGCTCGAAACCGCGCGGCTTGTCGCCGTTGGGATACACGCCGCTGATCAGGTCGTTCCAGCCCTGGAACCAGATAAAGCCGGCGAGCTCATACCCGGCCTTCTCATCGTATGCGGGGTAAACGCTCTTGATGTCGCCCAGTACTTTCTTCGCATGGTCGATCATATTGCGGTACATCAAGCCCTGCTCGGCCTCCACTTTCGCCAGACTCTCCTGCTCCTGCCGGGCAAGATACTCGGTGAGTTTCGCGCGACCGCCCGGGATGGTATCGCAGATGTCAAAATCGAAGGTCTCGACCTTGCCCTTGCGCCAGCGGGTGACGGTGATCATCCAGTCGCCACCGGCGGCTTTGGAACGGGCCCACGCGTCACGCCAATGCAGGATCGGATCATCCCGCAGGCCCGAGCCATCGATGCCCAGGATCAGATCTCCCTTTTTAAAGGGCTCGCCCGGGAGCTTGTCGGCGGGATCGGTCAGCACGTAAATAAGCGATACACCGTTGATCTCGCCGAACTCGGTACACTTGAACGCGTTCATCCCCATGTGCCGCCTCCTCAATGCATAAGGTTTCGTCGGTGTCCAGTCGGCAGGCAGATCCAGCGTTTGGGGAAGCGGGAGTTTTTCGGGCTCCGGCTCGTCCACTTTCTTTACCAAATCAGGATGACCGGCAGGCGGTGTCCATTTGTCGGCACTCGGAGGGCGGAAATCGAAGTTCAGACTCTGTCCGCCAAGACTGGTCTTGATGATCAGGAAGGGTTCCTGCAGCGCTTTGTGCAGGTAGACTCCGAACGCGAATTCCGGACCGAACATATCGCCGCTCTTCCCGCCGCCATAACCTGTCGTCAGTTTCCCGCTGTTCTTGTCCATCCATTGGGAGACATAGACCTCGTCGAGGACAACCGGATTGCCGTCCTTGTCGAACAGGTCCGCGAACTCCTTTGCCGTTTCAGGGAACATCTTGATATGCTCAAGCGTGTTGGTCCTTACCATCCCCGTGGCGTTCGACTGCCCGGCCAGGATAAAGACCTTCAATGGCTTAGCCGTTTTTGCATAACCGTTCATCACCGTACATACCGTCATCAACAAACATGCAGCAATCAATCTCATTTTTCTCCCTTGCTTTCTGTTTTCATACGCAGCTATCCACTTCACTGATAGCGAATCAATTCACACCAACCGGCTTCAGCACAAACCCCTTAAACGTCACCCGGGCCGGACCATGGAATTTAAGTACGTTCCTGCCTGCTGCCAGCTCGATCTCGACCGGTGTGGTTTTACCCCAGAGGCCGATCGTGTAAGGCAGCGCCATCTCGACAGCCGCTCCACCATTGGCCGTGGCAAAAAGCCGCTGGTTGGGTTTGGGAGTCGCGACGCCGGCGACGAGTTGATATTTTCCAGCCTTCGTGGCATCGAAGGTATATTCAAACGAATCCCCTGCCTTGGCGTAACGCGACATGTGCAGAAGCGTTTCGCCTGTCTTGTTCCTGAGGAAAACGATCAGATCGGCTTGCCTTCCCTTGTAGAGGACTCTCTTGCTCTCGGTCGGACTGCTGGACGCGGCCGATGGGATGGTGATGACACCATTGGCGGCGACGCTCGGCTTGCCGGTAGCGGCCGGCTGTTCTTTCTTGGCGACGCTCGGGGTCGCGGAGGATTTCGGTTTTGCGGCATCCAGTTGGGCGTTGATGCGGCGTTGCTCATGCAGTCCCAGATCGTTCCAGGTGGTGGGCGCCACAATCTGACCGGGTTTGACTGGTGCCGGTCCTTTGGTCTTGCCGCTGAAGGTAATGAGACCCGGTTTCCACGCCTCACCCATCAAGGTTCCAATCCATTGGGCTCTCTTGACCTTCAGGTAGGCGGTTTCATCTTCGCGAGCCTGGCTGCTGGCTACGAAATTGACATCGGCACCGTATCCGCCGCCGCCACCACCCATTTTGGAATAAAATCCGCGATTCGATTTACCAAAACCGCCGCCAAGTACGGTTTGCCATCCACTGGGATGCCAGAGCGCGACGGTGGAGTGGCCGGGCTCCATCCGTTCGATGCTGGGCACGCCGAAAGCCTGGAGGATGAACCGGCAGAAAAACCCGCGGCGTCCGCAGATTCCACCGTTGGCGAGGATGTTCTGCATGAAGTGTTTGTCAGGAAGATCGTTGACCAGGCCGGCGCTGCCGTATCCGATCTCATGGTCCACCACATTCACGAACACCAAGGAGTCGTCATCGTCCGGAATGCAATCCGGACGCAGCGTGTGGAGCATCTGGCGGGCCCAGACAAGCATCTCATCGGGATCACCGCAATCCACGACCCTACGCAGGTTCCAGACGTTGAGATTCTTGAAGCCCTTCTGGAGCTCGCCGGCTTCGTACCACTTTTCGAAGTTCAGATAACGTTGTACCGGATCGATGAACAAGGAAGGGTCATTTTTCATGCCTTCGGTGACGTTGACGACTTCGCCTGTTGGCCTGCCCCGCTTCAGTATCGGCTCTGCGTGGGTCAGGCTGGTCGCCATGGCCAACCGTTGGAAAACACCGTCTTTCGCCTTCGGGCTGGCTTTCTGGATGTCGGTGTAGATTTTCATCGCCTGGCCGTATTTGCCCTTTTCCGCACCGTCGGCGACCAGCATTTGCAACATGAGATCCTTGTCGGCGAGGAGTTGGTCGATCAGTTTCTGGTTCTCCGCGCTCTGCTGGGCGAATTCCGCAAGACCCGCAGGTGTCGCGTCCTTGAGGATGATGTATTGGGCCAGTTTGGCATCGAGCGCGCTGCTGGAAAGCAGACCGCCGACACCCACCGCATCCATCGCCTTCCACGTGGCGGCCAATTCCTTCTCATGCGCTTGTTTGGCTGTTTCCGCAGCTTTGATCGCTTCCGGCAATTTGACCTTGGCCTCTTCCACCTCTACCTTGGCCTTCTCGATTCCGGCCTTGAGCCGGTCGATATCACCCTGCCGGCTTTTGAGAAAGTTTTCCGCAGACTGGAGCACTTTCATTCTTTCCGGATCTTCCTCGCCTCTAGCCCTCGCCCGCGCCAGATCCTCCTGTGCGTCCTCAAGGGTTTGGGGAGCGTATTTCAACTGCTCCCCCAGATCGCGAAGCCTGCCCTCGGCGCCCTGCAATCTGGCAACTTCTCTCGCCTTGGCGGTGGCTTCTTTTTCCGGTCCTTCCTCTGCGAGGATGGCCTGTTGCCATGCGGCGAGTTTTGCCTCATCGAACTTGGGGATTGCCTTCTCGAGCTCCGCCTTGAGGGTGGTTTGCATGGAGGTGTATTTGGACTCAAGCGCCTTGCCGTTCTCGGTGAGTTCAACGGCAGGGGCAGGATTCTTATCAGCCGCCTGTACGGCTGTAGCGACAACAGCAAGCATGCTTAACATTGACAATACATGCGCCTTCATGTTCCACCTCCTCATTTCTATGTTCCTCCTTTTCATTCGAATAGCCTCA
>CAZZBA010000095.1:0-12555 GCA_964652765.1 uncultured Victivallales bacterium
ACGCCCAAGTTGGGGAGTCTTTACTTGGATGTTGGGCGTTGGATGTTGGTTGTTGAATAAAGAAAGGAAGTTCATATGCAGATTCAGGAGGGGGCGGTGGTCTTGTTCCAAGGTGACAGCATTACCGATGCCGGCCGGTCGCGCGAGAACGATGCCCTGCTCGGCAACGGTTACGCATCGATGCTGGCGGCGCAGATCGGTGCCCGGTTTCCCGAGCGTCAGATCCGGTTCCTTAACCGGGGTATCAGCGGCCACCGGGCGGCTGATCTGGAGTCGCGTTGGCAGAAGGATTGTATCGAGCTGAAGCCCGACTGGGTCTCGATCATGATCGGGATCAACGACACCTGGCGCGCGTTCGACCGTAACGACCCGACATCCACGGCGGACTATGCCGCCTCGTACCGGCTGATCCTGGAGCAAGTACGCGACCACCTGGATGCCCGGCTGATCCTGATCGAGCCGTTCGTGCTGCCGCACCCCGAGGACCGCAAGCGCTGGCGTGAGGACCTGAACCCTCGCATTGACGCGGTACGGGAGCTGGCCCGGGAATTCGGGGCGATCCTCGTGCCGATGGATGGCATCTTCGCGGCTGCCTGCTGCCGGCGCGAACCGACCTTCTGGGCCGCCGACGGGGTACATCCGTCACCAGCAGGCCACGCCTTGATTGCCCGCTCCTGGCTATCGGCTGTCGGTGTTTGCTGCTAACCGCAGAGGATTCGCTGCACGGTGGCGGCCAGATCCTGCAGGGAGAACGGTTTCTGGATAAAGTGCATGCCGGAAGCCAGGACGCCGTGATGCCCGATCACGTCTGACGTGTAGCCCGACATGAACAGGGTCCTCAGGCCGGGGTGGGCGGCGCTAAGTCGCGCCGCAAGGTCGCGTCCGTTCATCCCGGGCATGATGACGTCGGTAAGCAGCAGGTCAATGCACGTACCCTGCGTTTCTGCCAGTTGCAGGGCGGACTCCGGCTCGGGCGCCACCAGTACCTTGTAGCCAAGCCTTTCGAGCATGATCCTGCTGACCTTCAGGATGGAATCGTTGTCCTCGACGATCAGGATGGTCTCACCCTTGCCCGATGCGGGTGCCGTCTTAACCGGCGTTCCGCCCGTTGCATCGCCCTCCTTGACATCCCCTGCGTGCCGTGGCAGGTAGATCTGGAAGACCGACCCTTTTCCCGGTTCGCTGTAGACGTTGATGAAGCCCTTGTTCTGGCCGATAATGCCGTACAGGGTGGCGAGCCCGAGCCCGGTGCCCTTGCCGACCGCCTTGGTGGTGAAGAACGGTTCGAACAGGTTCTTCAGCGTCTCATGGTCCATCCCGCAGCCGTCGTCGCTGACCTCCAGCAGGACAAACGGTCCCGGTTGCGCATCCGGATGATCCGCGCAGTAGTCATTATCCAGATCCTTCATGTCGGTCTCGATGGTGATGCAGCCCGTGCCGCCGGTGGCACCTCTTGCGCTGCCGATGGCGTCGCGGGCATTGATGCAGAGATTCACCAGGAGCTGGTCGATCTGCGAGGGATCCATGCGGACAGGCAGCGGTTTCGCGGATGGTCTCCAGCGCAGATCGACGTTCTCGCCGATCAGCCGTCGCAGCATGTTCAGCAGGCCTTCGACGGTATCGTTCAGGTCGAGTATTTTGGGTGCGATGGTCTGCCGACGGGCAAACCCCAGCAACTGCCGGGTGACGGCGGCGGCGCGCTGGGAGGCATTGATGATCTCCTCGATGGCGGCACGGTTGGGGTGTTCTGCGCCCAGATCGTCGACGACCATCTCGGCATTGCCCATGATCACCCCGAGGATGTTGTTGAAATCGTGGGCGACGCCGCCAGCCAGGCGTCCGACGGATTCCATCTTGTGCGATTGCAGGATACGCTCCTCCATGATCTTGCGCTTGGTGATGTCCTGGAAAATGGTGACAAACTGCTTCGGGACCGAGCGAAAGGCCGTCACCTCGAAGTGGCGGCCGATGGCGGCAGCAAAGTTCTCGAAGTGCGCAGGTTCGCCGGTCAGTGCCACGTGGCCATAGGTTTCGATCCAGTGCGGCTCCGTGCCGGGCATCACGTCCAGCACGGTCCTGCCGACGATGTCGGCTGCCTTCAGTCCGGTCATCTTCTCGAAGGCGGGGTTCACATCCAGGAACCGGTAGTCGACCGGCTTGCCATCGGCGTCGCAGATGATCTGGTGCGAGGCGAAACCGTCAAGCATCTCGCGGAACAGCATGCGGTAGTTCTGCTCGGTGGTCTGGTCGCGGAAGACCAGCACCACGCCGGTGATCTCGTCCTGCTCATTGCGGATCGGCGCGGCGGAATCCGCGATCGGGTGCTCGTTGCCGCTCTTGTCGATCAGCAGGGTATGGTTGGCCAGTCCGACGACCGAGCCTTGCCGCTGCACCTTCTCCACAGGGTTTTCTGCCGTTTCGCGCGTATCCTCGCTGATGATGCGAAAGACCTCCTCCAGTTGTCTTCCCCGTGCCTCGGCCTCCGTCCAGCCGGTCATCGCCTCGGCAACCGGGTTGAGCAGATCCACCCGTCCGGCTGCATCGGTGGAGATCACCGCATCGCCGATGGCCTTGAGCGTGACGCTGTGGCGCTGGGCCTCGGCGTGCAGGCGGGATTCGGAAATATACAAGGCCTTGAAGTGCCGCTTGAGGTTGCGCTGCCAGGCCAGCAGTCCGATGGCGATCAGCCCGCCAGCCAGTAGGGCGAACAGCGCCAGCAGCAAGCGGCTGCGCAACTGCCAATCGGCGAGGATCTCGGCGGTATCCTGCTTGGTCACCATGAACCAGGGACTGTCCGGGATGGGCATCACAAAGGCAACCACCTCGATACCGCGGTAATCGCGCCCCTCGATGGCACCCTTTTTGCCCAGCAGCGCCTGCACGGCAGGTGTATCGGTGCGGCTGAGGGGTATTTTCAGTTGGAACGGGAGCTTTGGCGCGTGGCGCAGGGGATTCAGGAAAACGGCATGGTCGCCGTCGCGCGTGACAAGCGCGGTCTCTGCCGTCCGGGTCGGGAACGGCCAGGATGCCAGCAGCGGGAACAGGAAGTCGGCGGCATTGTGGACCATGACGATGGCGGCCAGCGGTTGATTGGTGTCCCCGGCGTGTTTATAGATCGGGGTGACCACACTGATATGCGGCGCCTGCTTTCCTCCCGACTCCGTGTGCAGGGTCGTGAACACGGGGGCTCGTTGGTCGATGGCGCTCTTCAGGGCGTCATCGTAGCCTGTATACATTTCCGCGTCCGCGTGCAGGTTCAGTCGGGATTGACCATCGGGCGAGACCAGCATGACGCTATCAACATGGTGATGCTTGCAAAGCGCGAGAAACCGGGTGCGCAGCGGGGCGGCGGTGTCGCTGCCCGGAATGTCCAGGAAGCGGGCGATGCCGTCGACTAGGAAGGGATCATCCATCAGCACGGCGGCGTCCGCCAGCCGTTCTGAACGCCAGTCGTGGATCTGGTTCGCTTTCGCGGTGCCGATGGATGCGAGATTTTCGATTGCCGTCTGCCGCATGGAGCCGGCTTGGCTGTGGTAAAACCACCCCCCGCCGCCTGCCAGGGTGAGCAATGCCGCCGCCAGCGCCAGCGTGCGCCTAGGTATGTCGAAGACATCCTGTATCCGGATCATCCAGCTCCCTATTCGTGCATTCAGTAGCCGCAAGCCTAGCGTTCAGTGGCTCGATCGTCAATCGCCAAAAACCGGCGCTAACCAACTTCTAACCCGATTGTAACGAACTTGTGTTCTTAATTTAACACTACCGCCGTATCATTAACGGAAAAGTCTGGAAAAGCAGGGGCGTCCCCTGATATACTGAGAGACATACCCACGAGGAGCCATCATGACGACAACAATACAGAATCTACTACGGATCGCCACCCGGTTATGGCCTGTCAAGCATGCGTCGGGGCTAACGATGCATGCCCGCATGCGGGCGAAAATCGGGACTGGATTACGGGCATCGCTTCTGGCATTCGCATGCGGCGTGATCGGAGCTGTCGAGGTTCAAGGGCAGATTCTGACGTTCGAATTCAGTGCGCTTGCCGGAGATGAGGCTACGGCGGGATCAAGTTCTAACAACGCGAATCTGAATTCATCGACCATCTCGCGGGGGGCGGGTCTCTCCGCATCTGCAAACGCTCAACGCTTTAACGCCACGAGCTGGGCGGTGAATTCAATAGCTGACGCCGTAAGCGGAAATGACTACATGGAGTTCACGATCACCCCGAACGCGGGCTACCAGTTCAGCGTTTCGTCCATCGTCGTGCAGTGGCAGCGTTCGGCAACCGGAAACAGCGCCATATCCCTGCGCAGTTCCGTGGATAGTTACGCCACCGATCTGGATGCCGTGAAGAGTGTGACTGATAGTACCTCCACGCAGACCTTCACATGGACGTTCACGCAGGCGAATAGTAACGCACCGGTGACCTATCGTTTCTATTCCTACGCAGAGGCAACGGGGGGAACTGGTGGTCCAGGCGATGGAAGCGGGAATGATATTGTCGTCAATGGGACGGTGACCACCGCCACGCCTACAATATCCCAGACCGGTACGGCCGCCGCGCTCGCGACCACATCTGGCACGGCTTCCGCATCGACTTCGGTCGGGGTAACAGGCACGAACCTGACGGCCGACATCACCGCCACTGCCCCCGGTGGATTTGAAGTCTCCAGTAATGATTCCTCCTGGGCTGGTACCGCCACCTTCTCGCAGTCGGGCGGGAATGCCAGCGGCACGCTGTATGTCCGTCTTGCCGCTGGCACCGCTGTCGGGGACTACGGCGGTATTGTCACGCTGGCTAGCACCGGAGCCTCCAACGTCAATGTCGCCGTCGAGGGAACGGTTGATCTACCCGCCCCGACGGCCAATGCGGCATCGGCCACGAATGCCACGGGGTTCACGGCGGCCTGGGGCACGGTGTCCGGCGCGGACGGGTATGAACTGGATGTCTCGACGAACGCCAACTTTGGCAGTTATGCCGTCGAAGAGGATTTTACTGATGGGGATTTCACGTCATCGCCTGTGTGGAGCGGGGATACGAACGGGTATGAGATTTTGACGGATGCAACCTTGCCGAATGGGAATGCCTCCACCGATGGCAGCTTTATCGGATCAGTCGCCAGTACAAACTACGTGATTCTGACAACCCCATCGACAGAAGTATCCGAATGGCGTTTCGCGTTTGGAAGCCCCAATTTTGATCCTTCGGGCGCCAATCACTTCGGCGTGATCCTGATGTCTGACACGGCTGTCACGGGTGACATCACCTCTGCAAATTTCCAAGGTTATTACATACGTCTCGGTGTGAATACCACTCCTGATTATCTTGAACTCTGGCGCAAAACGGGTGCTGGCAACGATAAAGTCGGCGATTTCTCTGCCGTTGGCGCTTTTACCACTGGTGCGCTGAAAGGCGGACTCGATATTCGAGTGACAAGAAACGCCAGCGGAGAGTTTGAACTTTTCCATGCGGAAGGCTTTTCGTATGCATCAACGCCTGGTGTGAGCGGCGGCGTGTTAACTAATAATGTATACGACAGTTCATCCTTTTTTGGCGTGTATGCCCGTTTCGGCAATCCTGATCCGTCGCGCCGTGTGTATATCGACAATATCGTCCTCGGGACGGATGAACCGGATTTCGTAAGCGCCTATCAGTCGCGGCCGATTGCCGGAGGAGGGACGACCTCGGCGGCGGTGACAGGGTTGGTGAGTAGCACGGAGTATTTCTACCGGGTGCGGGCTACGAATGACTCGAGTACGAGCGGTAACTCGACGACGCAGGGCGTTACCACCCTTGCTTCTACGGTTCTAAAGTTGGAGCCGTCGAATCACGCCACCGACTTCAGGGCTACCCTGATAACCCATCGGACGATTGTCCTAGCATGGACGGATGCTGGAGGTTCTGATTTGCCGGATGCCTACATTGTGCGCGGCTCGACCAACAGTTATGCCGATATACCGGTTCCTGTCGATAATGCGACCGTGGGAAGCAGCTTCACTTGGAGTGACGGCCGCTACGCGCGCCGTGTCGCACAGGGGACGCAATTGGATGAGGTCAGTGGTGCGAACAGTTATGGCCTGATACCCGGTCACACCTATTATTTCAAACTCTTCCCAGTGGCGAACAGCGATACGCTCAGCAATTACAAGACGAACGGGGTGGTCCCGGAAATCGCCGTGACCACACTGACTGATGTTCCGTTCGAGGATTTTGAGAGCGGGGTCACATATGGCGGGAAAACAACTTATGCGACGGGTAATGTTACCCTGAAATCAGGCGACTGGGAACTGAACGAGGTGCTGCTTAATTCGGACGATGGCGACAAGAAACACGATCAACGTGCCCTGCGTTTTCGTAATCTTGGTGTTGCCACGATGTTATCGCTGGTGACGGATGTCGAGACCATGACGCTCGAACACGCGAATTACACCGGTGATACGGGAGGTAAATTCAAAGTCGAGCGGTCGATTGATGGGGGCGGTTCATGGCAGCAGCTCGGGAGCGAGGTTACCTGCGGCACCACCTTGCAGACCGCTACATTTACGGTACACCGGCTGGCGGCCTTCCGCCTGCGCATCTGCAAAACGTCGGTTGCCGACGACAGCCGGATCAATATCGACAACATCCGCTTCACGCCGTTCGAGCACGAGGGCAGCGTCTTCCGGTTCCGCTGATGGCAGGGGGGCACTTCGGCAACGGCTCGGCGCAGCCTCGCCCCCCCAGATGAGTAGTTAACGCTTGGCAGCCGGATGGGGGGCGAACCTGTGGTGAGCCGGGCCAATGGAATAGACAAAGTGGACCGACTTCGGAAAGAGGGCTTCGCCAGTATCCCTCTTTATCGCAGCGGCTCACCGAGGACGGTTCGCCCTACCTGCTTGTCTTCGGTCTTCAGTCTCTCTCCGTTCTCCCTCCGTTCGAGGCTTGTCACGCTGTGTTCAAACGGGTATAAACCTGATTGTAATAAAACCGGAAAGGCGAATCATGGCCCAGAACAAGACCAAGTGCATCGGGATCCTGACCGCGGGGGGCGACTGCCCCGGCCTTAATGCCGCCATCCGTGGCGTAGCCAAGGCCGCGCTGCACAACGGCACTCGCGTGATCGGCATCCAGGACGGTTTCCGCGGGTTGGTCGAGAACCGTACGATTCCGATTCAGGACATGGACGTCAGCAATATCCTGACGCGCGGCGGCACGTTCCTCGGCTCCAGCCGCGACAAGCCGCACAAGATCAGCATGGGTGGCAAGACCATGGACATGACCGATGTCGCCGTCGAGAACCTGAAGCAACTGCATATCGACTGCCTGGTCTGCCTTGGCGGCAACGGGACGCAAAGCAACGCCCTGCGCCTGCACGAGAAAGGCGGCGTGAACGTGCTGACACTACCCAAGACGATCGACAACGACGTGACCGGCACCGATATCACGTTCGGCTTCGACTCGGCCATGACGATCGCCACCGAGGCGATCGACCGGCTGCACACCACCGCCACCAGCCACCACCGCGTCATCGTCTGCGAGATCATGGGGCATAGCGCCGGCTGGCTGGCGCTGGGGGCGGGGATCGCCGGAGGGGCCGATGTCATCCTGATCCCCGAGATCCCCTACAACCTGGAGTATGTCATCGCGCACATCATGAACCGGCGGCATCACAACAAGCGCTTCTCGATCATCGCCGTGGCCGAGGGGGCGGTCAGCCAGGAGGAGCAGGCCAACGGGAAAACGAGGAAAATCGCGGCGCCGGTCAAGTCGCAAGACGGCATCGTGCTGATCCATGAGCCAAAGGCCAGCCAGCTCGCCCGCGAGATCCAGCAGCATGCGGGGATCGACGCGCGCGCGACCTCGCTCGGGCATGTCCAGCGCGGCGGTACGCCCACGGCTACCGATCGGCTGCTGTGCACGCGGCTGGGAACCAAGGCCGGACAGCTCCTGGCGGAGGGAATCTATAATGTGATGGTGGCGGTGCAGGGCCAGGAATGCGTGGCGGTGCCGCTGGAAAAGGTGGCTGGCTCGACCCGGATCGTGTCGCCCGACCACCCGTGGGTCGACACCGCCCGTCTGGTCGAGACCTGTATGGGTTCGTAGCAGCAACAGGCGACTCTTGACAATCAAGGGGTTAGCGGCAACACTGTAACAAGTATATGAATATCTGGAACATAATCTGGCGTTTCTCGTGGGGACTGCTGGCCGTCCTGATCGTGATCGGCTTTATCCTGATCTTCACGCCAAAGGCGCGCAAGCTGGCCTACCTGCAGGGCGTCAAGATGGAGATCGAGGCCCGCAACGACGAGAAGGCCGAGCAGGTCAAGGAACTGCAGACCCGCCAGGAACGCTTTGTCAGCGACCCCGAGTTTGTCGAGCACACCGCGCGCGAGGCGGGGCTGGTCATGGCGGGGGAGGTTGTTTATAAATTCACCAATGAATTGGATCACGGCGGCCAGCTCTGAATTCCATCGGGGCTTGCCCCGGCTGGCGGCGCAACGGAGGTAGAATCACACGATGAGGTACACCATGCGTTCTGCAGCCACCTTCCTGCTCGCCATCCTGTCGCTGCTGTCTGCCGGTTGCATCCAGATGGAGCATGACCTGCGCATCGCGGATGACGGTTCGGCCACCTACCGGCTGGACTATGCGATCAGCGAGCCGGCTATTTCCCGCTTCCGTGCCATGTTCAAGCTCAAGGACGACCTCGCTGTCGCCGCTGGCGAGGCCTCGCCTGGCAAGGAACTGGAACCGTTGCTGGCAGCCTTCCTGGATCCGGAAGAGGCGGAGATCCGCAAGCAACTGGAGGCCTTCGCCGATGCCGGTGTCAGCGTGAAGTCCATCCACCAGGAGACCCGCGCGGCCTGGCGGCATATCGAGCTGGAACTGGAGGTCGCCAACCTGGCTACTCTGGCTGGCAATCCGTTCTTCGCCCGGCACGGGTTCGATCTCACCCGCAACGACGAAGGCCAGTATGTCTGGAGCCGTTCCCCGCATATTACCGATGTCGGCAGCATCCCGGCCGCCCCTTCGGATCCGGAACTCGAGCAGATCACGCCCATCCTGGCCGGTTTCAAGACCGTCGTTCGCGTCACCCCGCCCGGCCGCATCCTTTCGACCACGGCCTTCCAAACGACGCTGCAGACCGCTGTCTGGGAATTTGATTTCAATCGTCAGCCGACAGCGGTCCAGACCTTGCAGCGACAGCATTTCCACATTGTCTTCGATGCCCCGCGCGCGACTCTTCCCACGTTGCATACAAACGCTAAACCTGAGCCGTTGCGCTGAAGGCGGCAGCAAGGGGAAATGTATGAAGACCATGCACCAGACGACAGATGACTTGCAGGAACGCGCGCTGCTGGTACAGGTCACCACACCGCGGCAGCGGCGCGAGGAGGCGGAGGAGTCGCTCCACGAACTTGAGCGACTGGCTGATACCGCTGGCGTCACCGTGGTCGGTGTGATCACGCAACGGCTCCCGTCGCCGACCAAGGCCTATCTGGTTGGCGAAGGCAAACTGGAGGAAATCAAGCTCGCCTGCCAACATGCCAAAGCCAATGTGGTGATCGTGGATAACGATCTTTCGGCGATGCAGGTGAACAACCTGGATCTATCCCTGGGCATCCGGGTGATTGACCGGACCGAGCTGATCCTGCAGATATTCGCCCGGCGCGCCAGTTCATCCGAATCGCAGACCCAGGTGGAGCTGGCGCAGCTCGAACACCTGGTCAAGCGGATCCCGGTTTCCAGCGAGCAGCAGCGTTTCAAGGGCGGCATCGGGATGCGCGGCCCCGGCGAGAGCCCGTTGAAATTGCGCAAGGACCCCATGCGGCGGCGGATCAAGGACCTGAAGGTGAAGCTGGAGGCGATCCGCGATCAGCGTCAGCGCACGCGCGGGCGGAACGCCTGGCCGATGGTCAGCCTGGTGGGCTATACCAATGCCGGCAAGAGCACCCTGATGAACGCGCTTTCGGGCGCCGACGCCTATGTCGATGACCGCCTCTTCGCGACCCTCGACACCAAGACCCGTCTCGTCTACCTGGCCGAGAACCGCCAGATCATGCTTTCCGACACGGTGGGCTTTATCCGCAACCTGCCGCACGGGCTGGTCGCCTCGTTCCGCTCGACCCTGGATGTGGCATCGGAATCGGACGTGCTGTTGATCGTGGTCGATGCGGAGCATGCCAGGATTGCCGATCATCTGGCTGTGGTGGCCGGGACGCTGCGCGAGATCAAGGCCGACCAGGTTCCCGCGCTGACGGTGCTCAACAAGTGGGACTGCGTGAAGGACCCGGCACGACAAACCTCCCTGCTCGAGCAGATGCCCGGTGCAATCCCGATCAGCGCC
The DNA here is from genome assembly GCA_964652765.1 of uncultured Victivallales bacterium. Classification (GTDB taxonomy): domain Bacteria; phylum Verrucomicrobiota; class Kiritimatiellia; order UBA8416; family UBA8416; genus UBA8416. The sequence continues at coordinate 10,329 of CAZZBA010000095.1, forward strand.
CGCACCGGTTATGGCCTCGACCGCCTCAAGGCGGCGATCCTGACGTATCTGCCGTAAGGCGTTTCAGGCGCTCTCGCTTTCGCAGCGGCTCACCGAGGACGGTTCGCCCTACCACGCAGCGGCTCACCGAGGACGGTTCGCCCTACCACGCAGCGGCTCACCGAGGACGGTTCGCCCTACCACGCCGCAGCAGCTATCCGCGTCCATCTCCTCATCTGGGGGGCGAACCTGTGGTGAGCCGCTCATTGTAGCCGCGATCGGTGATCGCGGTCGCCGCAAGTCGCCGTCCCGTTACTCAACCTCGTCCCCGTCGTCAACAAGGTCCTCTTCGTCCCCGCTGAATTCCACTTCAGGTTCCGGTTCGCCATCCTCCGTTTCGGCAGGCGTCACCGGTTCCATGGCGACCGGCGTGCCGACGACCGCTGTCCCCGCACCTGCGGTATCAACGCCTTCGGGCAAGTCGTCCTCATCCTCGGCCTGGAACGGCGAGGCGGAAACCAGCTTGTCGTCCTCGTCCATGTTCATCAGCTTGACGCCCTGGGTATTGCGTCCGATCACGCGGAAATCGCTGATCTTCATGCGCAGCATCTTGCCATTGGCGGTCACCAGCATAAGCGAATCGGTCTCCTTGACGGCATGTCCCTCGACGACCTCGCCATTGCGGTCCGAGGTCTTGATGGCAATGATCCCGCTGCCGCCGCGTCCCTGGACGCGGTACTCGTCAAAAGCGGTCTTCTTGCCGAAACCGTTCCCGGTGCAGACCATGAAGGAGGCCTCGTTGTCGACGATCTCCAGGCTGCGCACCACATCGTCGCCGCGCAGGCGGATGCCGCGTACCCCGCGGGTGGCGCGTCCCAGGTCGCGCAGTTCGTCCTCGTGGAAGCGGATGCTCATGCCCTTGCGGGTCAGCAGCAGCACCTCGCGGTTGCCGTCGGTCTGCTTGACCTCGATCAGGCGATCGCCCTCGTCCACGCGGATGGCGATGATGCCATCCTTGCGCACATGGCGGAAATCGCCGAGCGAGGTCTTCTTGCAGACACCCTTCTCGGTCGCCATCACCAGCGAGACCGCGTCGGTCAGCTCGCGCACGCGGATCATGGCGGCAATGCGCTCATCCTCGCGCAGGTTGAGCATGTTGATGATCGCCTTGCCGCGCGAGGTCCGGTTGGCTTCCGGCACGCGATAGACCTTCTCGATGTACACGCGCCCGTCGGGGGTGAAGAACAGGATGCTGTCGTGCGTCGTGGCCGTGAACAGGTGCTCGACGAAATCCTCGTCCTTGGTGGCCATGCCCGCCACGCCCTTGCCGCCGCGCCGCTGGGCCTTGTAGGTGTCCATCGGGACACGCTTGATATAGCCGCCGTGGCTGATGGTGATGATGCAGGGCTCGTCGGCGATCAGGTCCTCGATGTCCATGTCGTCCTGCGCGGCGCTGATCTCCGTACGGCGCGGGTCGGCATACTTCGTCTTGATATCCAGCAGCTCTTCCTTGATGACGCCGAAGATCAGGTTGCGGTCCGCCAGCAGCGAGCGCAGATAGGTGATCTGCTCCATGACGGCCGTGTACTCCTGCTCGATCTTGTCGCGCTCGAGGCCGGTAAGCTGGTAGAGCCGCATCTCGAGGATTGCCTTGGCCTGGAGATCGCTGAGCCCGAAGCGCTCGATCAGGTTCACCCGGGCCTCCTCGCGGTTGGCGGCGCCGCGGATGGTCTTGACCACCTCGTCGAGGTGGTCGAGCGCGATGCGCAGCCCCTCGAGGATGTGGGCGCGCGCCTCCGCCTTGCGCAGCTCGAACTGCGTGCGCCGCGTGACCACGTCGAACCGGTGGTCGACGAAGCAGCGCAGGATGTCGTGCAGGTTCATCACCTTCGGGCGCCCGCCGTCGAGGGCCAGCATGATCGCGCCGAACGTGGTCTGCAGCTGCGTGTGCTTGAACAGGTTGTTCAGGATCACGTCGGCGATCACGCCCTTCTTCAGCTCGATCACGATCCGGACCGGCTCGCGGCTGTTGGATTCGTCCCGCAGGTCCGAAATACCCTCGATGATCTTGTTCTGCACCAGTTCGGCGATATTCTCGATCAGCTTGGCCTTGTTGACCGTGTAGGGCAGCTCGTTCACGATGATGACTTCGCGGTCGTTCTTCTTCTGCTCGACAACCGCCCGGCCGCGGATGCGGATCAATCCGCGTCCGGTCTGGTACATCTGCCGGATCGGCACGAAGCCGCAG
>CAZZBA010000096.1:0-12521 GCA_964652765.1 uncultured Victivallales bacterium
TAGCTGGGGTCGGTGACCCCGGCGGTGCATGGATTAGCAAACGGGAGAGAGGCTTTGCCATGCGCCTTTTCATGGGCACTGCGGTCACCGACCCCGGCTACAAGGATTTTCCGGCTACACGGATTTATGAGACGATTAGGGCGAAGGATCAAATGGTTACGGCGTCGTGAAGGACACGGTGCCGAAGACCTGGCTGCGTACAAAACCCACTTGGTAGGCCACTGCGCGCAGCTCGTGGGGACCTGCGGCAAGTCCGGACGGCTCCAGCGTGAACGTGCGGCCTTCGCCGACGATGCGTCCATCGACCAGGTACACGAAACGGGTATAGTGCGTGCCGCGCGGGGCCTGGATGTGCAGGTCGATCGGGCGAGGGCCGTCGAGACGCTCGTCCGGCTCGACACCGGCCATGCGCAGCGAGGCCTCGGGGGCCCAAGGGGCAGCGAGCGGGTCGCCGATCAGCATCAGTTGCAGCGGCGAGCGGATCGACTGGTAGAAGCTCTCGATCAGCGTGCACCCCATGCGGTAATGGTTGAAGAACCGTGCATTCGGGAACTTCGTCCAGTACGACATCGGCTCGCATACCGTGCCGGCCGTACCGGTGGCACCAGCGGCTATCCAGCGGGTCATCTTGGTCTGGTGCGCGTTGTCGAGAACGCCGGCAAAGCTGGTCAGGTGCTCCGCCATGGCTCCGGGCAGGTAGCTGCCGGCCGCCGCCGGATCCACCACGGGGCTGCCGGTCATGATTCCGATAATGCCTTCGGCCCCGCTGGGCATGGCGTTGGTGACCACCGCGCGCACGCCCATGCGTCGCAGCCCTTCGGCCGCCGAGCCGAACTGCCATTCGCGTGCCTTGGACCGAATGTCGTCGCGTGTCACGAAATAAACCGTGCCGTCCGGAGCGGTGCTGTCGGCCTCCTTGCCGCCATGCAACATGGCGAGAACCTCCTGAAGGGTGTTGCCGCCGGGCGTGCCCGTGTAGCCGAGGGTCATGTTCGGCAGGGGCATCTCGTCGCGTAGCAGCATTTTCGCCGAGTCGAACGACTGCGGGGCGAAACCGTTACCGCCAGGACTGTCCGGTCCGGCGAACAGCGGCGAGGCGTAGGTCCCGCCGGAAATCTCGGCAGGCGGCGGCATCCGGTTGCGTACGAACGTCAGGCCCTGCAGCGAGACCGGCGGGGACGAGTCGATCCGGAACGGGAAATGCGTGGAATAGGCCCAGACGAGGATGTGGTCGGCGATACCGCGCTCGCGCATGGCCGCCTGTGCCGGGGCCCAGATCCGCTCGGTGAACACCTCTGGCGGCAGACCTGCATCGTTACGCTTGACGGAATCGCCAAGATCGAGGGAGAGCAGGTTGACAGCGGGAATGTTCCGCAGGCGCACGTAGGCCTCGGCAACGGCCATCGACTCCGGCTCGCGCGCATTGGCCAGCACGAGCAACTCGTGCGGTCCGACGGCAGTTGCCGGACGGGCGCAGGCCAGGACGGCGAACATGGCGAAACACGACAGTATCCGTGAAGGACAGGAGTTCATGCCCGCCAGCTTAACGGTCGAGACCGCCGCGATCAATCACTTTCCGGATGCATTATTCAACATGGCTTGCCCTCTTGCTACGTGTACGCTATGATTCACGGGTCCAAAACGATAAGGAGATCATCATGCGCAATCAGACACGATCAATCCACTTACTTGCACTGGCGACAGCAGCCGGACTGCTGCTTGGCTACGAGGCGGCTGCCGCCCCGCGGCTGCCGGGATTCTTCACGGACAACATGGTGCTCCAGCGCGACCGTGAAGTGGCCGTGTGGGGCTGGGCGGATGCCGGCGAGGCGGTGGCCGTCGCGTTTGCAGGCCAGGTCGCCGAGGCTGTTGCCGCCGAGTCGGGCGCGTGGCGTGTGACGCTGCCGCCGATGCCCGCTTGCGCGACGGGTAACGTGTTGTCGGTCTCCTCGAGAACCAATCCGGGAACCAATGCCATCACCCTGGCAAACGTCGTGGTGGGCGATGTCTTGATCTGCTCCGGCCAGTCGAACATGGAGTGGACTCTGGCGAAGATCATGAATTCGAAGGAGGAGATCGCCGCCGCCGACTTTTCGCTGATCCGGCACATGAAGGTGCAGAACGCAACTGCCGATCTTCCGCTGGATGATCTCAAGAGTGCATGGCAGGTCAGCACGCCGGCAACGGCGGGCGGGTTTACCGCCGTCGGCTATTTCTTTGCCCGCCACCTGCACCGCGAGCTGGGCGTGCCGATCGGCCTGATCGGCTTGAACTGGGGCGGGACGAAGATCGAACCCTGGACGCCACCCGAGGGCTTCCGTGCCGTTCCTGAACTGGCCGACATCGCCGCCAGTGTCGACGCCACCTTGCCTGCCACCGAGACTGGCAGGAAGGCCTACAAGAAGGTGATCGGCGAAATGCGCGAATGGGTACCGCTGGCCGAGGCGAATGTAGAGAAAGGTCTGAATCCGCCACCCCCGCCACGGCTGCCGTCCATCGGAGCGGGGAATCAGGATCCGACGCGCATCTACAATGCCATGATCCATCCGCTGATCCCGTTCGCCATCCGTGGTGCCATCTGGTACCAGGGGGAGTCCAACGGGAGCGAGGGCGTCTCGTACTATCACAAGAAGCAGGCGCTCATCAGCGCATGGCGCAAGCTATGGAACCAGGGCGACTTCCCCTTCTATTTCGTGCAGCTTGCCAACTTCGGCAAGCCGACCGACGATCCGGCGGGTGGCGACGGCTACAGCCATGTGCGGGAGGCGCAGCGGCAGAGTCTGGCGATCAGGAACACCGGCATGGCGGTTATCATCGATATCGGTGAGGCGGGCAACATCCACCCGGCCAACAAGCAGGATGTCGGTCTGCGCCTGGCTCTCTGGGCGCTGGGGAATGAATACGGACGCACGAACCTCGTCTTTTCCGGACCACTTCTCAAATCGTCCAGCGTCGAGCAGGGGGCCATCCGCGTGACCTTCGTGCATGCCGGTTCGGGCCTGATAGTTGGCACCAAGAAGGGCCTGGAACCGGTTGTCGAGGATCCGGCGGGCGTGCTGAAACGCTTCGCCATCGCCGGCGAGGACCGCCAATGGCACTGGGCCGATGCCCGCATCGACGGCTCGGACAGCGTGATCGTCTCCAGTCCGTCCGTGCCGGCACCCGTGGCCGTCCGCTATGCCTTCAGCCACAACCCGGAAGGCTGCAATCTGTACAACCGCGAGGGGTTGCCAGCTTCACCGTTCCGCACGGACACCTGGTAGCCGACTTTTAATCTGATTGTCGATTATTCCCTTGAGAAGTTACCAACACATTATAGAAAGGCGGCACGAGGATGGCAGGTGCATACGATCAATTGACGGCGGCGAACCGGATCAAGGTGGACCAACTGCTGGCGGACACCAAGGCCAACGGGGGGCTGGCGCCCGTGGATCTTGCGGCGTTCTGGGAAGACCAGAAGCTGGCACGGGCCAATCCGTTCGGTGCCGACATCCCGCAGGTGCCGCTGGGGGCGATCTGCAACTGGGAATGCATCTTCGACGAGCTGGGCATCGGGCAGGACTGGTGGCGCTTCGACCACGACAAGACCTGGGCATTGGACATCAGCCGCCAGTACAACGACATCGCCGAGAAAATCGTCGGGCGCCGTCTGCTCTCCGAGACCCCTCCTGGCGATCCGACGCTGGCCTGGCCGCCGATCAAGGCCCTGCACGAGATCTTCGAGGCCGAGAATGTCTGGGAAGGCGACCAGAACGGAAGCTGGTGGCTGAAGCAGTCCGCCTGCACAGCGGAGGAACTCGCCGCCCTGCTCGACCGCGTCGAGGCGCGCCTGGAGAACCTGCGCGACTTCATGTTGCCGGAAAACTGGGATGCCGAGAAGTCCCGCCTGACCGCCTTGGGGAAAAAGGTGCCTTTATACCGGGGACAACGCGGCCCCTGCACGTTTGCCTGCTCGATCTTCGGACCCGAGAACCTGCTGCTGCTGGGATATGACGATCCCGGCTTGTTCGCCCGGTTCAGTAACGTGCTGGGGCGGGCGATCCTGGGGCGGGCGCGGGTGCTCGACGAGGAGGCAGGGCTCGCTCCGGAGGCATTGAAAAGCGGCTGGAGCTGGGCGGACGATAATTGCTGCCTGTTCACCCCGGCCATGTACGAGACCTTTGCCATGCCGATCCACCGGGCGGTGTTTGCGCGGTACGCCCCCAATCCTAAGAACTGGCGCTACCAGCACAGCGATTCGGATATGGCGCACCTGCTGCCGCTGCTCGCCGAGCTCGATCTCACCGGCACTAACTTCGGGCCGACGCTGACCGTGGCCGAGATCCGCCGCCACTGCCCGCATGCCGTGATCGACGGCCAGCTTGCCCCCTTCACGTTCAGCCGCAACGAGGAGGCGAACATGGTGGCCGAGTTCCTGCGCGACTTCGACCAGGCGCGCGAGGCGCGGGGGCTGAACTTCAGCACCGCCGGCTCGATCAACAACGGCAGCCGCCTCAGCGGCATGCGCCTGCTGATGGCCGCCATCCAGCGCCACGGACGATATTGAACCGCCGATTATATCGCATGGTCCTGTTTTTTGATTTGTAATCCGGGGGCTTTTTATGACAGCCTCTGTCGAATCGTATTAATGTTGCACAACATCACAAGGAAATTGACATGAAAAGCGCAAACGACAAGAAAGTCCGTATCGGCATTGTGGGTATCGGTAACATGGGGACGGGGCATGCGAAGTTGTTCCTGGAGAACAAAGTCCCCGGCGCCACTCTGGCCGCGATCTGTGATATCAACCCGGACAAGATGAAATCCTTTACGGATGTCCCGAAGTACACGGATTCCGACACGATGCTGCGCGAGGCCAAGCTCGATGCCGTGGTGGTCGCGACGCCGCATTATGGCCACACGACGATCGGTATTGCCGCGCTCAAGGCCGGGCTGCACGTCCTGGTGGAGAAACCGATCTCCGTGCACAAGGCCGACGCCCAGCGCTTGATCGATACCAAGCGCACGAAAAAGCAGGTCTTTGCCGCCATGTTCAACCAGCGGACCGATCCGCGCTACCGCTGGCTGAAACAGCACATCGAAAACGGTGATTTCGGCCGGATCAACCGCATCAACTGGATCATCACCGACTGGTTCCGCAGCCAGGCCTACTATGATCATGGCGACTGGCGGGCGACGTGGGAAGGCGAAGGCGGCGGCGTGCTGCTCAACCAGTGCCCGCACCAGCTCGACCTCATGCAGTGGCTCTTCGGCATGCCGGTTGCCGTGCGCGCGTTCTGCCAGCGCGGCCGTTTCCACGATATCGAGGTCGAAGATGATGTGACCGCCTACCTGGAATATGCGAACGGGGCCAACGGCGTGTTCATCACCACCACTGGCGAGGCTCCCGGCACCAACCGGCTTGAAGTCGCGGCCGAGAACGGGCGGATCGTGGTCGAGGGCAACACCATCACGGTTATCCGTAATCTCGTGCCTACGTCGCAATTCTGCAAGACCTCGGAGAAGCCGTTTTCCTGCCCGGAGAACATCACGGAAACCGTGACGTTCAAGAACGGTGGCGAGCAGCATCTTGGCATCTTCAAGAACTTCGTCGCGACGATCAAGGGCGAAGCCGAACTGATATCCCCGGCTGTCGAGGGGATCAACTCGGTCGAGCTGGCCAATGCCATGATCCTGTCCGGGCAACTGGAAAAGACGATTGCATTACCGATGAGCGCGGCCGCCTACGAGAAGAACCTCAAATCGCTGATCCGTAATTCGAACGCCAGGAAAAAGGCATCGACCAATGCCGTTGTGGCGGATATGAGCAGTTCGTTTTAGGGGCAAGCCAGCCGCCTAGAGAGGGGGGCGGGCGAAAAAGAGGGTAGTAACTTTTTGTAGCTGGGGCAAAGCCTTGTAGCTGGGGTCGGTGATCCCGGCCGTGCATGGATTAGCAAACGGCAGAGAGGCTTCGCCATGCACCTTCTCTTGTGCGCCGGGGTCACCGACCCCAGCTACAAGGCTGTCCCTGTGGCAGCCGAGCGGTCTTTACTTGGATGTTAGGCGTTGAAGTGAATTGAAATTATAGGTAAAGGAGCAATTCCGATGTCAAAAGATGGAATGAACTACGCGCCCGACATGTCGGGCAACCAGGTGGTTGTCAAGCCGGGCGAATTCGTCTTTGCCGCCTCGCATTTCGATCATGGCCACATCTACGGCCAGATCGAGGGGCTGGCCAGTGCCGGCGGTGTGCTCAAGGCCATCTATGAGCCGGATGCCAAGAGGGTCGCGGGCGTGCTCAAGACGCATCCGCAAGCCAAGGTCGTCAGCGATTTCCGCCAGATACTCGATGATCCGGAAATACAGATGGTCACGTCCGCCGCGATCCCGAATCTGCGCTGCGGGATCGGCCTGCAGGCGATGGATGCTGGCAAGGATTACCTGACGGACAAGTCGCCTTTCACCACGCTCGATCAACTGGCCTCCGCCCGTGAAAAAGTGGTAGAGACCGGCAAGAAGTACATGGTGTGCTATTCCGAGCGGCTGGGCAACGAGGCGGGCTGGCATGCTGGCGAGCTACTGCGCGAAGGGGTTATCGGGCGGGTCCTGCAGGTACTCAACCTGGCCCCGCACAACCTGTCCGCCGCCAGCCGTCCGGCCTGGTTCTTCAGGAAGGAATGCTATGGCGGGATCCTGACCGACATTGGCTCGCACCAGTTCGAGCAGTTCCTGACCTATGCCGGAGCAACCGATGGTACGGTCAATTTCGCGCGGGTCGACAATATCGGGAATGCCGGCACGCCGGAGCTGGAAGATTTCGGCGAGGCCTCGCTGACGCTCGATAACGGCGCTTCGGCCTACTGCCGTCTCGACTGGTTCAATCCGAAGGGATCCAAGGTCTGGGGCGATGGGCGCACGTTCATCCTCGGGACCAAGGGCTATATCGAGATCCGCAAGTACATCGATCTGCTGCGCAGTCCGGTGGGCAACCGGATCCTGCTGGTCAACGACGTGGATTCGGTCGAGATCGAATGCCAGGGGAAGGTGGGTTTCCCGTACTTCGGCAAGCTGATTTTGGATTGCCTCAACCGTACCGAGAACGCCATGACACAGGCGCATGCGTTCAAGGCCGCGGAGCTGTCCATGCTCGCACAGCAGGTCGCGGACAGTAAACGCTAGAGGTCCAGTCCAAGCTCGGGACTCGTCTCCAGGGCGACCTTGCTCCCGGTCATACCGCTGATGTCGGTCGGGTACTGCCCGTTGAAGCAGGCACAGCAGAAGTGCTCTGCCTTGGCAAAGGGTTTGAACAGCGCCTCCAGGCTCAGGTACCCCAGGCTGTCGGCCTCGATAAACCGGCAGACCTCATCGACATCCATATCGCCCGCGATCAGCTCCTTGCTGGTCGGAAAGTCGATGCCATAGAAGCAGGGATGCTTGATCGGGGGGCAGGAAATGCGCATATGCACTTCGGCCGCTCCGGCCTGGCGCAGGAGTTGCACCCGACGACGGGCGGTATTTCCACGCACGATCGAGTCATCCACCACGATGACCCGCTTGCCGCGGATCACTTCCGGCAGCACGGCCAGTTTCAGATCCACGCTGGAGACGCGGTCCTTCTGCTGCGGCATGATGAAGGTGCGTCCGATATAGTGGTTGCGGATAAAGCCGTACTCGAGCGGTATCCCGCTTTCGATCGAATAGCCTAGTGCCGCGGAATTCCCGCTGTCAGGCACGGCGACCACCACATCGGCTTCCACGGGATGTTCCTTGGCCAGTTGCCGCCCGTATTCCACCCGCACGGTGTGTACATTCTTGCCGAAGACGCGGCTGTCGGGCCGCGCGAAGTAGATCATCTCGAAAATGCAACTGGCTGTACCGCGCTCGGGCGTTTCGGCAAAGAAGCTGCTGTGCATGCCGGCTTCATCAAATACCACCAGCTCGCCGGGTTCGACATCGCGCACGAACGTGGCGCCGATCTGGTCGAGTGCGCAGGTCTCGCTGGCAACGGCGTAGCCATCGCCAAGCCTGCCGATCGAGAGCGGACGGAAACCGTGGCGGTCGCGCGCGGCCATCATGCAGTTGCGCGTCATCAGCAGGAAGCAGAACGAACCCTCCAGTTCGGCCAGGGCGCGGCAGACGCGGCGCGGGCGCATCCGGTACATCGGATCCGCCAGCAGGTGGATGAGGACCTCGCTGTCGGTGCTGGTCTGGAAAATGGCCCCTGCCTCCTGGTACATCTTGCGCAATTTACCCGCATTGACCAGATTGCCGTTGTGCGCCACGGCCCAGATCCCGTCGACGCATTCCGCGACCAGCGGCTGGACGTTCTGGATGCGGGAGGAACCGGTTGTCGAGTAGCGGACATGGCCGATGCCCAGATGCCCCGGCAGGCGGCTCCAGTCATTACCCTGGAATACTTCATTGACTAGGCCGATACCCTTGACGGAATGCACGTTGGTACCGTCGCCCGTGGCGATCCCGGCGCCTTCCTGGCCGCGATGCTGGAGTGAGAAAAGGCCTTGATAAAGCGTGGCACCGACATTCTCGACGCCGTACACGCCGCACACGCCGCAGAACTCGCGAGGCGTGTCGTTGTCCGCCATTTCCGGAAAGGATTCAGAATTCATGAGAATTCCCCTGTTTGAAAAGTGGGTTGAATGGTGCGGTAAAGCAGACACGCTACCATGTCGGCACGACCGCTGCAATCCACAAAACATAAAATCTTTTCTGAACACATGCTTTGCAAGGCGGCGGTGGAATGCTAAAATGGGCCATCGAAAGGGAAATTACCCATGACGCTCGAGGAAAAACTGGCGATCCTGACCGATGCCGCGAAATACGATGCGTCCTGCGCGTCGAGCGGCAGCAACCGCAAGGGGGCAAAAACCGGCTCTACCTCCACCTCAGGCATCTGCCATAGCTGGTCGAGCGACGGGCGCTGTGTCTCGCTGCTCAAGATCCTGCTCTCGAACGTCTGCCTTTACGACTGCGCCTACTGCATCAACCGTCGCGGGAATGACCGCCCGCGCGCCACGTTCAGTGTTGCGGAGGTGGTGACGCTGACGATGGACTTCTACCGCCGCAACTACATCGAGGGCCTGTTCCTGAGTTCAGCCGTCTTTGGTGCGCCCGACCGCGTGATGGAGCGCATGGTCGCCATCGCCCGCCAGTTGCGCCAGGAGGAGGGTTTCGGGGGGTATATCCATCTGAAGGCAATTCCCGGTGCCAGCCTGGAACTGATGCGCCAGGCGGGGCTTTTCGCCGACCGGGTGAGCGTCAATATCGAGTTGCCATCAGAGGCGTCGCTGAAGCAGCTTGCACCGGAAAAGACCAAGGCCGATATCATCACCCCGATGGCTTTCCTAGGCAACAGCATCCGCGAGAGCCGGGCGGAGCGCAAGCGCGACCGAAGGGCACCCGCGTTCGCCCCCGGCGGCCACAGCACGCAGCTGATTGTCGGGGCCAGTCCGGAATCGGACCTGCAGATCGTGCGGCTGGGCGAGTCGCTGTACCAGCACTACGACCTGAGCCGCGTCTACTACTCGGCCTTTATACCGGTCAACCGTTACGACAACCGGCTCCAGCCGGTCGAGATGCCGCCGCTGCTGCGCGAGCACCGCCTGTACCAGGCTGACTGGCTGCTGCGCAACTACGGCTACCGGGCCGATGAACTGCTCTCCGAGGCGCAGCCCGATCTGGACATCGTGCTGGATCCCAAGGCGATGTGGGCGATCCGTAACTATCACTTCTTCCCGGTCGACATCAACCGTGCCGAATACGCCCACATCCTGCGCGTGCCGGGTATCGGCGTGACCTCCGCCCGCCGCATTGTCAGCGCCCGCCGCTTCCAGAAGCTCAGCCTGGCCGATCTGCAGAAACTCGGGGTTGTGCTCAAGCGGGCGGCATTCTTCATCACGGCAGCGGGGCGCTCGCCGGGATTCCACCGGCAAAGCGTTGAAAGCGTACGCCGGGTACTTACCAGGGAGGCGCAGCCTGCGAATGCCGAACAGCTCACACTTCCTTTCTGACGCATGCACGCCGGTCGAGCTTGCGCATGACGGCAGCGCCACCGGCTGCCTCTGCGCCGTGGCCGAGGCGTACAAGCGGCCCGAACAGCAACCGGTCCAGTTCGCGCGACCCGGGGCGGTGATGCCGCTGTTTACCGACGGTCGCCAAACGGTCGAGGCCGATCCCGCGCGCGCCGAGCGGTTTCTCAATTACATTGCCGCGAAGGCATCGCGCGATGTGGTCCACACCCTGCTGCGGGCGCTGACGGCCATGCCGGAGGGGCTGGAGCCGCATCTGCTGGGCTACGCGCGCAAGGCGGTCCTGCATGGTGCGTGCATCGTGCAGGCGCATGCGGATCCGGATGTGATCTTCGTCCATCGCCATGCCCGCAAGGTGTCGCTGGAGATCCACCGGTTCAAGGGGCTGCTGCGATTCCAGGAATTCAAGTCGGGGCGTTTTGTCGCGCTCTTCGAGCCGGACTACGACATCACCCTGCCGCTGGCTTTTCATTTCCGCCGTCGCCTAGCCAGTCAACGCTGGGTGATTCTCGACTGCCGCCGGCAGCAGGCCGCCACCTGGGACGGGAAGGGGCTGAACGTGGAACACCCGGATGGCGACCTGCTCACCGGCACGCTGCTCGCTCACTGCCTGGCGGGCGACGAACCGTCGGTAGCCGAGGCGCGCAGCCAGGTGCTATGGAAGACGTTCCATCGCACCGTGGCCATCGAGACTCGCATAAACCCCGCCCTGCAGCGCCAGTTCATGCCCACCCGCTACTGGAAGCACCTCACGGAGATGGAGGGTTAACCGCATGATCAATCAGTTCTCATCGTCCGCTGACAAGATCGCCTTGTTCCGCAGCCTGTTTCGCGGTCGCGAGGATGTGTATCCACAGCGTTTCGAGAGTAACAAGACCGGGAAATCCGGTTACAGTCCGGCCTGTGCGAATGAGTGGGTGCGGGATGTGTGCGACAAGCGGAGCGTGAAATGCGCGGATTGTCCGAACCGCCGATTCCTGCCCGTTTCCGATGTCGTCATCGGGCAGCACCTTCGCGGTGAGGATGCCGCAGGGCGGGACTTTACAGCCGGTGTTTATCCGATGCTGCTGGATGAGACCTGCTGGTTGCTGGCGATGGACTTTGATAAGGAGAATTGGAGCGAGGATGTTGATGCCGTCCGTGAGACCTGTCGAGAAATGCAGATTCCGGCATCCGTCGAACGCTCGCGTTCCGGTAACGGCGCACACCTGTGGCTCTTTTTCAAGGAGCCGGTCCCGGCGGTCCTGGCCAGGAAGCTCGGAACGTATATTCTTACCATGACCATGGAACGGCGTCCTGAAACCGGACTCGATTCGTATGATCGCTTTTTCCCCAATCAGGATACCTTGCCAAAAGGCGGATTTGGAAACCTGATTGCGCTGCCCATGCAGAAGAAGCCGCGACAGTCTGGAAACAGCGTGTTCCTGGATGAAGCCCTGAACCCCTATGACGACCAATGGGCTTATCTGGCGGGCGTCGGACGACTGAGTCGGTCCGAGGTCGAGTCGGTGGTAACGGAAGCCGAGCAGCATCATGACGTTATCGGTGTTCGTTATCCGATCAGTGATGAGCAGCATGACGACGCTCCTTGGGGTGCATCGCCTTCGCGGCGAACAAACGATCCGCCCATCGCAGGGCCTTTACCGAAATCCCTTGATATTACGCTCGGCAACCAGATTTATGTTTCGAAAGAAGCTTTGCCTCCCGGTTTGCGCAATCGGCTCATCCGGCTGGCGGCCTTCCAGAACCCGGAGTTCTACAAGGCCCAGGCGATGCGGTTTCCGACATTTGACAAACCGCGCATTATTGCATGCGCGGAAGATTTCAAACAGCACATCGGTTTGCCGCGTGGCTGCCTGGACGAGCTGCTGGCGTTGTTGGCGACACTGAAGATCAAAGCGCGGATTCACGATGAACGTTTTCAGGGCGTTGGCGGCGAGTTTGTCTTTCATGGCCGGTTGCGCCTGGAGCAGCAGCTTGCGGCGGACACCTTGCTAAAGCATGACACCGGCGTTCTATCGGCGACGACGGCATTTGGCAAGACCGTGGTTGCCGCGTGGTTGATCGCCCGGCGGGGCGTCAACACGCTGATCCTTGTGCACCGCAAGCAATTGCTGGAACAGTGGATTGAGCGGCTGTCCTCCTTTCTTGAGATCCCCGCGAAGACTATCGGACGGATCGGAGGCGGAAAGAAAAAAACAACCGGGATCCTCGATGTGGCACTCATACAAAGCCTGGTTCGGCAGGGAGTCGTTGATGATCGGGTTGGCGGATACGGGCATCTGGTCGTTGATGAATGCCATCATCTATCCGCCAGCAGCTTCGAGCAGGTGGCCCGTCAGGCGAAAGCGCGTTATGTGACCGGTCTTTCCGCCACCGTTACACGCAAGGACGGTCATCATCCGATCATTTTCATGCAATGCGGTCCGATCCGATATCGCGTGAATGCGAAAGCGCAGGCCGCCGCCAGGCCGTTCACTCACAGCGTGATTGTCA
>CAZZBA010000097.1:0-12486 GCA_964652765.1 uncultured Victivallales bacterium
GTTCTTTTGTTGTTTTTTGTTGACGGCCATTGGCTTGAAGGCCATTATACCCAGATTCGGCGTATGGAAGTGTGTCGGGCTTTGCTGGCATAAGGCTTTTGTACGTGATCGTTGTCTGAACGGTTGAAAGCTAAGGAGGAAATGGAATGACAAGATTATGGCATGTTTTTACCACGGCCGGTGCGATGTCCCTGTTGATGGTCTGCGGTACCTTGGCGCAAGAGGGTGACGACGGTCAGCCGGTACGAATCTCGATCGGGGTTGCCGCCGAGAGCACCGACAACCGCGACTCACGGGAGGATGACAAGCAGGATAATGTCGATATCTTCCTGCGTCCGCGTGCGGAGATTTATCTCGGGGATCCCAGTTCGCAGCTGGATGCCTACTATATGCCGGCATTACGGTATCGCGCAGAACCTGGGGACAACCAGGACGAGACAGATTTCCAGCACCACCTCGGTGTGAACCTGCGCCGCGGCCTGTCCGAACGTCTGCGCGTGCGTGCCAGTGACAGTCTGGCGATTTCCGACGAGCCGGCGATCGAGGAAAACGGCAGCGTCGTGCGGGGCGACCAGAGCTACGTTATGAATACAGCCGAGGCAGGACTCAACTACGACCTGTTCCGTTACTCGAATCTCGATCTGCTGGTGCTCAATCGCATTCGCCGGTTTGATGAAGAGGCTGTTGCCTCGTTGTCCGACGAGGACGAGACCTCGATGCGTATCCAGCACCGTCGCAGCCTGACTCCGACGTTGCGGACGCTGCTGACCGGGGAGTACCGGATGTACAGCTACGATGACAATCCAGACTACACGCGCGATTTCGATTCCATGGTGCTGGCGGCTGGTCTCGAGAACTCGTTCACCGAGAACGTGATCGGTTCGGTTTCCGCGGGCTGGCAGACTCGCGATCATGAGGATGAGGATATCGACGTGGATGACAAGCCGTATGTGCGTGCCGATATCAGTGGCCAGATGAATCCGGATCTGCGGATTGGCGCGGTTGCCGGTTATGGCATCCGTGATTCCGATGCGTATCCGTATGCCTCGCAGGAGTACACGGATTTCAGCGGTTTCGCCCATTCGAAACTCACGCAGAAACTGTTTCTGAAACTGGCGGGTACGTACCGCCTGTCGACGTACGAGGCGTTCGGTTCGCTTCCCGGTGGCGACGAGAATGTACTGGTGGGTGATATTGAACTGTCGTTCATTGCCATTAAGTCTGCCAGCCTGCAGGTCGGCTACCGCGTGGAGGACATTGATGCGGATGATGGCGTCGGTGACTCGTACGTAAAGAATACCGTCCGTGTCGGTGCGACCCTCAGTTTCTGATTTACCAAGGCAGTTGCAAGATGGCTGACGGCGAGCAGGGCCTGCATTTTCTCGATTACTGGCGTGTAATCAGTTCCCGCAAGGAAGTGGTGATAGCGGTATCGCTGCTTGTAGTGATGACCGGGATCATCGTCACGTATTCCCTGCCCAAGGTCTACATGGCCTCCGCCGTGATCCGGGTGCAGGAGAGCACTCCTACGGATGTGTCGGTCTTCTCGCCGGAGATGATGCGTTACGACCCATTGTTCCTGCGCACGCAGTTCGAGTTGATCCAGTCCCGTCCGGTTATCGAGGAGGTGATCAAGCGGCGCGATCTGGATCGCAAGTTGTCGCGTGCGATCGGCTATGACCAGCTACCGCCTGCCATGCGTATGGAGCAGACCGTCAAGATCATGACCAAGCGGATGCGCGTCCAGCAATACCGCGACACCAACCTGATCGAGATCCAGGTTCTGCTTGACGAGCCGAAGGAAGAGGCTCCCCATGAGGCGGCCATGACGGCAACGATGGTTGCGGAGGTCTTCCGTGAGCAGATGGAGAGCCGTAGCAAGCGGGCTACGGAGAAGGCCCTGGATGCACTTTTCGAGGCGTTCCAGGAGCAGGAGCGCCGTCTGGAGAAGGCCGAGGCCGAGGTTGAACGCATTCGACGGGAGTTCAAGATCGATGTCGTCGATGCGACGGCTGGCAGCCGGGCCTCGCTCGACAAGATGACGCTGACGATGCTCGAGGAGTTGCGCATCCGGACGAGCCAGGAGGTCGCCGAGAAGGAAGCGCGGCATACCTTGGTACAGTCCCTGGCGGATGACAAGCTGGTTGAGGCTGCCCACTACCTGGTGAATGACCAGAGCATCCCGATGCTGGTGTCAGACAAACGCAAGGCTGAGGTCGAGCTCAGCACGCTTGACGAGACGTACGGCCCGAAGCATCCCGATGTCATGCGGGTTAAGCGGGTTGTGACCGAACTCGAGCAGAAGATCAGAGATGCGATCGGTGGCCTCAAGACCGGGGTACTGGCGGAGTATCGCGCTGCGCAGGCGAAGCTGGCGATCATCAATGCCGAACTGTTGACATTGCGCGAAAGCGAACGCGAGGCCGAGTCGAGCACCTATCGGGTGTTCACGGATGCGATCGATGCCCGTAATCATGTGAAGAAGATCCGTGATGCACTGGAAATGCGGTATTTCCAGGAGCAGATCGAACTGCGCATACCCAAGACGACCGTGGAGCTTGTCTCTGAGGCAAAGGCGCCGCATGCCGATGACCATGTCAGCCCGAACTTCGCACTGAATATCATCCTGAGCGTGCTTGCCGGACTCGGGGCCGGTATAGGCCTGGCCTATTTTGTCGAATACCTCGATACATCGGTCAAGACGATTGATGATATCGAGCGGAGCATGAATGTACCGGTGCTCGGGGTGATCCCGCAGAAAGTGCTACCGCTCAATGAGAAGGGTGCCAACCCGGCGCACGCCGAGGCATACCGGATCCTGCGGACGAATATCCAGTTCTCCCAGAAGTTCAAGGAAGGCAAGGCGCTTTGCTTCACCAGTGGCAGCATGGGTGAGGGTAAATCTCTCACCCTCTTCAATCTGGCCTTCATATGTGGCCAGCTCGGGGACCGCACGATCGTGATCGACTCGGATCTGCACCGCCCGCGCCAGCACCGCATGTTCGGGGTCTCGAACAAGACCGGGCTGGCTAATGTCCTCATCGGCGAGGTCGATGTCGACTCGGTCATTCAGAAGCAGGTGTTCCCGAATCTGGACTTCCTGCCGAGCGGCAAGCTTGATGGCGGCGTCCACGGACTGCTGGACACGGAACGCATGCGTAGTCTTATCGCAACCTTGCGCGAACGCTACGACCGCATCTTCTTCGATGCCCCCCCGGTGATCGGCGTAAGCGATGCGTCGGTGATCGCCCGCGAGGGGGATGGCGTCATGCTGCTGATCCAGCATCGCAAGTACCCGAAGGCTGTCTCGGAACGTGCCAAGGGCATGCTGGAAAACATGAGTGTCAACCTCCTGGGTGTTGTCCTGAACAACATCAACGTTTCCAGGGATCAATCGTACTATTATTACCAGCAGTACTATTATCAGTCGAACTACACGACAAAGCCACGAAAGGAATCGGCATGAGGGCTTTCCGTTCGTGTTGCATATGCCTGATGCTGCTGTTGATCTCAGGGTGCAGGTCGATGCCTCACGGGGGGGGGGATCTGCACCGCATGACCGCCTATCAGCCGGTCTCGGATGGCATCGAGCTGGCACCCGCGTCGGTAGAAGAGGCTGTTACAGTCTTGCAAACCAATGTCCCGGTGGATGAGGTGTCGTCTGCCGTCAGTAGCAACGAGGCTCCTGCCGAGGTCACGGTTGAGCCGGTTCAAGCCTTGCCGGTGCAGCGGATGCTGAGTCGCGGAGACCGGATCATGATCTCGCTGCGCGGGATTCCGCGTCCAGAGGAGATAAAGAACGTTATTGATGGACTCGGCGAGGTGACGCTGCCCTACATCGGCCAGGTGCGGGTGGCCGGACTGACTACATCCGATGCGGAACGCCTGATCGAGACAACCTACATTGGCGGTGGCTTTTATCGTGCGATCAACGTGATCGTGGTAGCCGAAGACAAGGTTTATTTCGTGCAGGGCGAGGTTTCCCGGCAGGGGAAATTCCCGATGTCCGGCGATGTCACGCTCCTGCAGGCCATCACCGAGGCCGGTGGCTATTCGCCTTTTGCCAATCGCAAGAACGTAAAGGTGATTCGCGGTGAGCAAGTTATCTTCTACAATGCCCGTGATATTTCCGATGGCAAGGGAATTGACCCGCCGGTGCTGGCGGATGACATTATAGTGGTGCAGCGCAGTGTTTTCTAGGTTCCAGAATCGCATTACAGGTATGATTGGCATTGTGCTTGCGGTGGCCGGGCTGGCTGCGGTCGGCTATGGTTTGCGGGTCGCGATAGCCCAATCCTGCTATTACCGGTTGAAGTACGGCGCACTGGCAGTTGCTAGCCCTGAGAATAAGGCCCCTGTGGCGGAGCGGGCACATGCGCGGTATCCCTCGAATTATTACCTGAACCAGCTCATGGCGAGTGATTTCTTGACGCAATCCGGCGAGGGAGAATGGCCTCAGCGGGTAGCGAGAAGGGCGGCTGCCGACGATTGGTGCGAGCGAGGCCGTCGGTTGAATCCATACAGTCGCGAGCTTGCGTGGACGGCAGCCAGTATCGCACGTCTGCAGTCACCAGAGGCGGCACTTGCCATCTGGGAACCCTATGTCGAACGGGTCTTCTGGGATCCGTGGAACCTGGCCGGACTGATCAGCCTGAAAGTGGCCGCTGGGCGGGTGGACGCCGCGCGCAAGCTGCTACCGTTGCTGCATGGGCGTCCGGAATACGCGGACGCCGCCAGCGCGATAGAAAACGCCTCGCGATAAGCCGGGCCTAGCCGATCGCCTGGCACATCGTGATGGCGGCTACTCCATAGATGTCATCGGCGGAGCAGCCGCGCGAAAGGTCGTTGATCGGTTTGGCGAGCCCTTGCAGGATCGGTCCGTAGGCACCGGCTCCCGCCAGCCGCTGCGTGAGCTTGTAGGCGATGTTCCCCGCGTTCAGGTCGGGGAAGATCAACACATTCGCATCACCGGCGATCATGCTGTGCGGGGCTTTGGATTTCGCTACCGAAGGCACCAGCGCCGCATCCGCCTGGAGCTCGCCATCGGCGACCATGTCGAGGCCCTCTTGCATTATCCGGGCTTTCATCAATGCCGCTGCCGCCGTGATCTTCTCAAGCCGCGGATGGCTGGCGCTGCCGGCAGTCGAGAAGGAAAGGAACGCGATTTTCGGTTGTGTACCCAGCAGGGCTCGGTAGGTCTGTGCCGTTGCCAGCGCGATGTCCACCAGTTGCTCTGCTGTCGGGTCGGGAACGACGCCGCAGTCCGCATAGAGCAGTACGCTGTCGCCAGCAGGGGCGGGGACTGCCAGATCCATGACGAAGCAACTGCTGGCGATCTGGATACCGGGCGCTGTGCCGATGCAGTTGAATGCCGCCCGCAGCATGTCCGGTGTCGATGCGATACTGCCGGCCACTAAACCGTCGGTGATGCCGTTGCGGGTCATCATGCTGCCGAAGAAAACACGGTTGGAAATCGCCTCGCGCGCCTGGTCAAGGGTAATGCCTTTCTTCTTCCGAAGTTCGGCAAACTGTGCGGCAAAGGGTTCAAAAGCATCGGAAGCAAGATGATCCAGCGAGGTGAACGCCCGGTCGTGGATACCGGCCTGGCGGCAGGATTCTCCGATTTCGGCTTCCGTGCCCAGTACGATGACCTCGGCGGCGACACCGTTCGCGACCACCTTGTTGGCGGCTGTGACCACGCGCGGGTCATTTCCTTCCGGCAGCACCAGTTTCCTCGGGCTTTTTCTTGCTTTCGCTACAAAACGTTCAATCGCGTGCATAAAATCCGTTCTCCATGTTGCGTAAGTCGTGTATCATGAATCGGCAGTGCCTTCACCTTCGGCCAGCGGTGCGGTGTCGCGATGGTTCAGCGAGTCAACCACGCTGCGGGCGATCATCAGTTCCTCGTCGGTCGGGATCACAAGGACCTTGCAGCGGCTTTGCGGCGTGGAAATGACATCCCTGACTCCCGCTGTCTTCTCATTGACCTTCTCGTCAAGCTCGATGCCGAAGCAGCCCAGTTTGCGCACGATCTTCGCGCGTCCGTAAAGGCTCCATTCGCCTATACCCCCGCAGAATACAATCGCATCGGCCCCGCCCAGCAGGGCGTAGTAGGCACCGATGTACTTGACGACGCGGCGGGTGAACATTCGCCGGGCGCGCAAGGCCTGCTGGTCGCCCTTCAGTTCCGCCGCGATAATATCGCGCATATCAAAGCTGCCGATGCCGGCGACGCCAAGCAGTCCGCTCTCCTTGTTGAGCATGCGATCGATTTCAGCGGGACTCTTGCCCAGTTCAATCAACCGCAGGACCACAGCGGGATCAATATCCCCGGAGCGCGTACCCATCATCACTCCTTCGAGCGGGGTCATGCCCATGGACGTGTCTACCACGACCCCGTGATCAATCGCGGCGATGCTGCACCCGTTGCCCAGATGGCAGGTAATCAGGTTCAAGCGCTCGTACGGGGTGCCCAGCATGTTGCCGGCGGCCTTTGCGACAAAGTTGTGCGAGGTGCCGTGGAAGCCATAGCGCCGGATCGCGTATTTCGTGTAGAGTTCGTAGGGTATCGCGTAAAGGTAGGATTCTGGTGGCATGGACTGGTGGAAGGCGGTGTCAAAGACGGCGACATTCGGGATGCCGGGAAAGAGTTGTTCGCAAGCTTCGATGCCGGCGTAGTTGGCCGGGTTGTGAAGCGGTGCCAGCGGAATGCAGTCGCGGATGATCTTCTTGACCAGGTTGGTGACGATGGTCGGCTTCGTGACCTGTTCGCCACCATGCACGACACGGTGGCCGATAGCCTGCACCTCGCCGAGGCTGGCGATCACACCGAACTCGGGATTAACCAGGCAGTCGCAGACGCTCTTGAGTGCTTCGACGTGGTTTGTGATCTCCGGCTTGTCCTCGTGCTTGATGCCGTCATGCCTCCGGTAGGTGAGGCGGGGACTGTCGGTGCCGACGCGCTCGACGATCCCCTTGGCCAGCACTTTTTCCGTGCCCATCGTGAAAAATTGAAATTTCAGCGAGGAACTCCCCGCATTCAGGACAAGCACTTTCATAGACGCAACATTCCTTCCCGGTCGCACACGCAAATTAAGGACTTCAACATAACTTCAATTCACCGCCGGGTCAAACTATCTGTATCGGTTTGTGAAAAAAATCAGCGGGTATTCGCATCATGGGCGGGGTTCTTGCAGCTCCGTTGCGCCAGCGCCTCCTCGATGTCGCGGGCAACCTCCCGTC
The DNA here is from genome assembly GCA_964652765.1 of uncultured Victivallales bacterium. Lineage (GTDB taxonomy): Bacteria > Verrucomicrobiota > Kiritimatiellia > UBA8416 > UBA8416 > UBA8416. The sequence continues at coordinate 7,243 of CAZZBA010000097.1, forward strand.
CTACGAGTTCCTGCTGCTCCTGCCCCCAGAAGTGGACGTCGGTTCCCTGTCTCCAGGTGTCGAATGCGCTCGATTGCCGGATGAACGTGTTCAGGTCATGAATGCGGATTCCGGGGTGATGGCTCAGTACCTCGAGTGCGGCCTTGTTAAAGACGAGATCCTCGTCCTTGCGCCGGGCGAATCCGGATAGTGAACTGTTGGGCACCGGCGTGGTCGTGCACCAGGCCAGGGTTGCTCCCGTCTTCTTCAGCGTCTGGATGACCTGTTCAAGGTTGCGCTTGTAGTCCTCGATCGACACCTGGTGTCCTCCCCATTGGCCGGTCTCGCTGTCATAGGGCTGCTTGAGATCATGCAGGCCGTGGTTGAACTGGATCAGGTCCCAGTGCAGGCCTTTTTGCGTGTAGTCCCCGAGCCACAATTCAGCGCAGGCGACCCCGCGGTCGGAAGGGCCTCCGTTGCCCTCGCTCCGGTGGTAGTTGGCGATCCCCTTCAAGGCGGCCTTGGCGGCCTCGTGGTAGTTCATGCTGATCGAGTCGCCGATCACGAGTACCCTGGGCAATGCCGGGTTGTCGATGGCGCGCGGGTCCTCCAGCGGATGGATTTCCATGGCGGTGGCCACGAACCTGCCATCATGGCGTTGGCCAGACAGCTTCACGGACCAGAAGCCGCCGGCAAGATCGTCGGCCTTGGCGAGGGTACGGATGGCGACCATTGACATGGGACCGCGCAGCCGGACGCCGACCGCCTGCCCGTCGAGTTCCACGGTCCCTCCCCACAGTTTGGGCGAGGCCGGATCGAGCGTGAACAGTCCAAGCCGGTTGTTCCGGTCGACGTTCCATCTGCTGGCGTCATCGTCCGGCGCGAGCACGGTTGCCTCCGTGACCACGAACGGCTGTCCGGCCGCCGCCAGAGCGGCGTTTTCTTCCTTGAGGTTTGGAAAATGGACCCGTACGGGCTTGTCCACGCCGGCAAAGCCATTCTGCGTGACAACCTTGACGAAGCGGGTCTGGGCGGTCCAGTGCACTGTGTGCCGGGAGCGACCTTCGTTCGTTTTCGGATCGAAGACGGTTTCCTTCAGCAGTTCGAAGCGCCGGTTTGCGATGTCGGCACGGAAGATCTTTCCTTGTGAATGGTTCAGATCCTCGATGCTTCCTGCATCCTGTCCCTCCGTGTCGATACTCATCAGTTCTCCTGTGTTCGCAGCTCCGGCGGCGAGCGCATGCATGCAGGCCACGGCCGCAAGCAGCCACCCTCGCCGGAACATTTCAATCAGGTTCATACTGCGTCGCTTTCCCCCGCCAGGGTTAGCACGTGACCTCGATAACGTCCGGGCTGTTCGCGATCTGCTTCAGGACCGCCGCAGACGGTTGCTTGTCCACCATGATGGTGCAGGAGGCCGCTTCGGCATGCTCGAAGATAAGGTTCTGCATCTCCTCGATATTGATACCCTCGTCCCGGAGCTGCCCCAGCACAGTCGCCAGGACACCGACCCGGTTGTAATGCCGGATGACCACGGTGGCGCCAGCCGACTTCACCTTGCGGACGTTGACGACGTTGGGCGGTAACCCGGAATCGATGAACACCTTGACTACCCGGACCGCTTCCTCGGCAATCGCTTCCTCGGATTGTTCCGTCGAGGCACCGATATGGGGGGTGCAGACGACGTGCGATGCCAGCTCAGCCTGCTCGAACGGGCCTTCGGCACCAGCCGGTTCGTTCGCGAACACATCCAGTCCGGCCTTGATGCCCTTATCCTTGATGGCGGCCAGCATGGCGGCGTGATCGAGCACGTCGCCACGGGCGGTGTTCACGAAGATGGCTCCCGGTTTCATCGCCTCGAAGAATGCCTTGCCGAGCATGCCCTTGGTCTGTGCCGAGGCGGCCACATGCACGCTGACGGCATCCGCCACCTTTGCCAGCTCGACGGGCGAGGCGGCGAACCCGATGTCAAGCGCGTCGGCCTTTTCCGGCGTCAGGCTGCGCGAGCATGCGATCACCTTCATGTCCAGCGCCTGGGCGCGCCGGGCCACGGCCAGCCCGATCGAGCCGGTGCCGATGATGCCGAGCGTGCGTCCTTTCAGCCCGGCTGCATTGCCGAACTTCTTCTTCTGCCAGGAACCCTGTCGCAGCGCCTGCGTGGCATCCGCGATCCCTCGGTCGCAGGCGATCATCAGGCCGATGGCCAGCTCGGCCACGGCATCGGTATTCTTGCCGGGGCAGTTGGCGACATACGTGCCGCAGCGTGAGGCGGCATCCAGGTCGATCGTGTTGACGCCGGCGCCCGCCCGCACGATCAGACTCAGGCTACCCCCCGCGTCAATGGTCTCGGCCGTGACTTTCTTGGACCGGACAACCAGGATCTTGGCGTTGCCGATAATCCCCGGAAGCGCCTCGGCGGTGACGCCGGGTTCATAGGCCACGTCGGCCCCCAGCGCCTTGAACTGGTCAATCATCTTTGGTGCAACCTTGTCCGCGATCAGGATCTTCATGTCAACTCCTCCAGTTATTCGGTTCACGATTGCGGGTGAAGAGATCGGCAGACGACTCGGATTCCGCAAATCTCAAGCTAATAGATCGCTACTATACCGGCAGTCCTGTGCATTCATCCACCCCGCCGGTGCGACATGTGTAGGCAGGAATTGCGACACCGGCAAATCAGGGCTTGACCATCTTGGGCGTTGGATGTTGGATGTCCGTGGTCGGGCGTTGAAATGAATGGACAAGGAGAATGCGAATGCGTGGCAAGTGCAATGACGGTCAGCAGGTGATATCACTGGCGGGCGAGTGGCGGTTCGCGCTGGATGGGGCGAATGCGGGTATCCGTGAACGCTGGTATGCGCGTACGCTGGAGCAGGCCATCGCGCTGCCCGGAACCACGGATGAGGCGGGTTTTGGCGAGCGGACCGGTGAAGCCTGCGAGGATCGTCTTTCCAGGTGCTTCCGCTGGATCGGCCCGGCCTGGTACCAGAAAACGGTTACGATTCCCGAATCCTGGAATGGCAAGAAGATATTCCTTTTCCTGGAGCGCACGAAGGATAGTCAGGTCTGGGTCGATGAAACCTGGGCCGGTTGCGACGATACGCTTTCCGCTTCGCAGCAGTTCGACCTGTCGACGTGGCTTATGCCGGGTGATCACATGATAACAATCCTGGTCGACAACGCCAAGCTCCCTCCGGTCGGTCCCTGTCATCAGGTCGATGAGCGCACCCAGACCAATTGGAACGGGATTGTCGGGCGCATGGAGCTTCGCATGCGCGAGCCCATCTACATCCGCTCGCTACAGGCGTATCCAGACCTCACGCCTGCCAACATCCCCAACCCCGATGCGGACGAACCGATCAACCTCGGGTTGATGCATGGGCAGTGTACAATCGAGCTTGTAGCTGAAATCGTCAACGAGTCGCGCTGGAGCGGTAAAGGCGGTTTCACCTTCAAGGCGGAAGTGATCGGCAGGGAAGGCGAGTTCGACATCCCTGTTGTTGAGACCGGCACGCTTCTCAATCATGGCAGGCAACAGGTCAAGGCCCGGTTGATCCTGCCCGCCGATGTGCCGCGCTGGGATGAGTTCAACCCGGTACTGTTGCGCATTACGGTAGAATGCGAGGCCATGCCCCGGACGGAATGGATGCGCGACAGCCTGAGCATCACCTGCGGCCTGCGCAGCTTCAAGGCCTCCCGCGGGCAATTTGTCGTCAATGGACGGCCGGCCTTCCTGCGGGGTAAGAATGATTGTGCGCTGTTCCCGATCACGGGGTACGCCCCGATGGACAAGGCCTTCTGGCTGAAGTTCCTGGGAACCGGGCAGGCGTATGGCGTCAATCACTACCGGTTCCACAGTTGGTGCCCGCCGGAAGCGGCCTTCCAGGCCGCTGATGAACTGGGCATCTACTTCCAGGTGGAATTGCCCAATAAGCGCGGCATCACCGAGCCGGAGAATGCGGATTACACCCCGCCAGCCGAAGCCTATGAAACGCTCGAGGAGCTCAAGGGGGATGCCGGCGATCCCGCGGTTCGCACCGCCTACCTGATGCGCGAGGGTGAGAAGATCCTGCGCCAGTTCGGCAACCATCCGTCGTTCGCGATGCTGACGCTGGGTAATGAGATCGGGGGCGACGAGCACGTCATGAAGGCGATGACCGATCGTTTCCGCAAGCTCGACAGCCGGCACCTTTATGCCATGGGTACGAACGCCTGGCACTGGGACATCCGTCACCGCGAGGGCAATGACTTCTGGGTGATCAAGGGGACGCGGGAAGAGACCCATATCCGCGGGGCCTCATGGGACAAGATGTGCCATATTGATTTCGACCCGCCCTCGACGACCAAGCGCTACAGTGACTCGCTGCGCGGTGTGCCCGTGCCCGTGATCGCCCATGAGATGGCCCAGTTCGAGGTTTATCCTGACTATACCGAGATCGGGAAATATACCGGCGTCCTTAGGGCGGAGAACCTGGAGATTTTCAAGGCGCGGCTGGAAAAGGCGGGCATGGCCGACCAGGCGAAGGATTTCCAGCGCGCATCGGGCGCCCTGTCGATCGTATGCCGCAAGGAGGATATCGAGGCCGAACTTCGCACGCCCGGCATGGCGGGCTTCCATCTGCTGGACATCCAGGACTTCAGCGGTCAGGGCACGGCTCTGATCGGCATTCTCGATGTATTCATGGATTCCAAGGGGTTGATCGCGCCCGAGAAATGGCGGGAGTTCTGCTGCGAGACCGTACCCCTGCTGATCATGCGTAAATATACCTGGACGAATGACGAGACCTTCCGGGCGCGTATCGAGGTGGCGCATTACGGGCCGGCAAAACTGACTGCACAGGATGTGGCCTGGACCTTGCGCAGCACCGGGGCAACGCTTGGCGAGGGGACGTTCACGGCCGATATCCCCACCGGGGATGTGACTGAAATCGATATGGTCTGCGTGCCGCTGGCCTCGATCACCAGCGCGCAGAAGCTGACGTTCGAGATCACGCTGCCCGGCACGCCGTATCGCAACCGTTATGACCTCTGGGTGTATCCCGCGCGGATTGACCCCGCCGTGCCGGCCGATGTCACCGTCGCGCGGGCATGGACGCCCGATGTCGAGAAGACGCTGGCTGACGGCGGTCGCGTGTTGCTAATTCCTGAATTGGGAACGATCAAAAACACGGTTGAAATGTCGTTCCAGACCGGGTTCTGGTCGCCGATGTTCCGGATGAAAGGGCGTGCCTGTCCGTCCACAGGCGGGGAGACGCCCGGCACGCA
>CAZZBA010000098.1:0-12313 GCA_964652765.1 uncultured Victivallales bacterium
GTGAATGCGAAAGCGCAGGCCGCCGCCAGGCCGTTCACTCACAGCGTGATTGTCAGGCCCACGGCATTTCGGTTTCATCAAGATATGGACGGCGACAAGCGTCAGGAGTTTCAAGCGCTTTACGGCGCACTGATCGCGGACAAGATCCGCAACGAGCAGATATGCGCCGACGTCATCGCGGCGGCGAAGGAGGGTCGTTCGCCTGTGGTGCTTACCGAAAGGACCGATCACCTTGAACGATTGGCCGAGCTTCTATCGCCGGCAATCCGCAACCTGCTGGTTCTGCAAGGCGGAATGAAGCCGAAACTCTTCAGGGAGGTGATCGCGCGGCTGGCTGATATTCCCGGGAACGAGGAACGGGTGCTGCTGGCCACGGGCAGTTATCTTGGCGAGGGCTTTGATGATGCGCGGCTGGATACTCTTTTCCTGACGCTTCCCATCTCGTGGCGCGGAACCATCGCGCAATATGCCGGACGGCTGCACCGGTTGCACGACCTCAAGCGTGAAGTGCGGATTTATGACTATGCGGATTTGAACGTGCCAATGCTGGCAAGGATGTTCGATCGACGCTGCAAGGGGTATGACGGGATTGGCTATCAAATCCTGTTGCCGGCCAGTGCGGTGCCGGGCTGGCCCGTTGAGGTGCCCCTGCCGGTTGATCCGGAATGGAAGCGGGATTATGCAGCCACCGTGCAGCGGTTGATACGCGACGGGGTTGATACGGATCTGGGGAACCTGTTTGTACATGCCACGCGCAAACTACAGACCAATATCGAAGGGGAAGATCGTGCTCGCAGTGCAACCGAGGCGTTCCTGTTCAGGAGGCTGGAGACGCTCCCGGAAACCGCTGGAAAATTCAGGCTGAACGATCTGCTGCCAATCCCCTTTGCCGACCGCAGCCAGATGGAGGTTGATCTATGCAGCCGAGCCGCCCGGCTGGCCATCGAGATTGACGGTCCGCAGCATTTGTCGGATCCCGACGCCTACCGGCGTGACCGGCGCAAGGATGCACTGCTACAGGAAAACGGCTATTTCGTGCTGCGCTTCCTGGCCGAGGATATAGGCACGCATCTGGAAGACGTGCTGGATGCCATTCTGCGGGTGCTGGCGCACCTCAGGCGGATGTGGCAATAGAGTTTGTGTGACCTCATTCCGAGGTCATCGCGATCAGCTCTTCGTAGTCGATCCGGTCCTTGGGGCGGGCGGCTTCCTTTTTGGCCTGTAGCAGGGACCGGCGGCCGACGACCGGAATACGCATGCCCCAGATTTCCGCCACATGCAGGTCCGAAAAAACGGCATCGGCACTTTCGGATGACATCGACGTCAGCAGATCAATCTGGTTAGGCTGGGCTCCCAGCGTGATCGCCGAGCCGGGAGCCTCAAACGCCGATTCCGGGATACCGGCATTGCCGAATCCGAATTCCGCAAGGGCCTGCATGACACGGCCTGCATTCTCTGCCGACGGGAAAATAAGGATATCGATGTCCATCGTCGTGCGGATGAAACCGTAATAGGTCACCGCAAAGCCCCCGCACAGGGCAAATTGAACGCCGTGTTTGACCAGTAATGCCATAAAGTCATGCATATCCGGCGAAATGTCCGGCATGGCTGTGTCCGGCTTCATGTGCCGGAACTCCGCTCCGTCGCCAGCGTACGGTAGCTGACGATGCCGGAATCACGAATGGGACGTGAAACGGCACCGAACTGGCGGTTGCGGAGCTTGATCAACGTCATGATGCGCTCCTCGGGTGTCATCGCCAGCATATCCTCGCGACGAAACCGATCCTGGTCTGCGACCGCTCCAATTCGAACTTTTGCCGTTAGCATCGCCAGTTCCTCTTCATTTCCCAGTTCTAGGGCGGGGCGGTTTCGGGGGACGGATTCGGTTTTGGCGGGGCGATGTGCAGGTGGGCCTTCAGGCCGGCACCCTCGTGCACGATCAGGCGCGGGGCATGCAGGGTGCCGCGGAACATGCCGCCCGGATGCAGGATGGCGAGTTCCGACGGGCGCGCATCGGCCTGGAGTTCGCCGTGGATATCGAGCGAGCGACAGCGCAGGGGCTCGTCGAAGGTCAGCTTGGCATCCTCGATGATCACGAGCCGCTGACCGCTCAGCTTGTCGATATCCACCTGCGCGCCGGTGTCGAGCTCGATATGGCGTGTCGGTTCCAGGCGCGTGTTCCGGCAGATCCCGGCCACGCGGATATCCATGGCCACGATGCTGGAGGACGTGACTGTCGCCCCGCTGTTGATGTAGACACGCCCGACCGTTTTCAGGTTCCCGCTCCAGGCCCCGTCGATGTGCTTGTCCCCGGTCTCGAGCCGGGTCTTGCATTTCGGGCAGATCACCTTGTCCAGCCGACCGGTCACCACGAATACATAGCCGCAGGAGTAGCAGATCAGGTCATGCCGTGTCGGCAGGGCTGTATGCCCGAAACTGGCCGGTTTCGGTGGTGCGGGCGTCGGGGGCGCGCCTTCGTCGGGGGCAGACTCCTCCGGAGGCTTCGCGCGGGGCGACCCTTTGCCGTCTAAACGGCGAAGCGCCTGCACCGAGGAATACCCGTCTATCATACCATTATGATCAGGACGCGGCATGGCCAGCTCCGGAATCGGTTTCCGGCTGTCGTGGATACGGCAGCCCGGACGGAACGGATTGCGCGGTCGAAGAGACGACCGCACGCGGACGGTTGGCTAGCGGCGGAAGATACCCTTGCCCTGGGGTTCGGGCGGCGTCTCCTTCACCGGCTCCTTATCGTCATCCAGATCCACCACCATCGGCTGCCTTGGCTCCTGCTGCTTCGAGCCACCCGCGGCTGTCGGATTGACCTCGACCTTGCCGACAAACGTGACGCCGTCCTCGACCGTCAGTCGACGGGCACGGATATCGCCATGCAGCTTGGCGGTCGATTTGAGCTCGATCTTGTCCTTGGCGGTGATGTTGCCGTTGACCTGTCCCATGATCGAGACCGTCTCGACCGACAGGTTCCCCTTGACCGAGCAACTGGAACCGATCTGGGCCTGGCTGGCGCAGGTCAGGTCGCCGTTGAGCTTCCCGTTGATCTGGATTCCGCTCTCGCATTTTATGTTTCCGGTGATCTCGACATCCTCACCAATCGTGGTGCGGACCTGGTCCTGTGGGCTCATTGCATCTCTCCTTTTGTTATGTGACGTTTTTGCAACTGACGAAAACGGGAGCCAGGCCGCCCTGGCGATCAAGGTTCAGCTTACGGGTAATAGGCCGGCCTGTTCATGCCGGTGGTCTCATCCAGGCCGAAGAGCAGGTTCATGTTCTGCAGGGCCGAACCGGCCTGGCCCTTGACCAGGTTGTCGATGTAGGAGACCACCCGCAGGCGGTTCGTGCGTTCATCGACGCTGACCACCAGGTTGCAGTAATTGGTGCCGCGCACATGCATCGAGCCGACGGGAGCCACGCTCGCGAGCACGCGCACGAACGGCGAGTCCGCGTAGAAGGCCTGGTAGTGTTCGAGCACTTCCGCCTCGCTCATGCTTTCGTTCAGCGTGCCGTAGAGGGTCGACATGATCCCGCGGCAGACCGGCACCACCTGGGCGGTGAAGGTGATCTTCAGGTCGTCGAGCCCGGCCTGCAAACCGAGCTCGCGCTCGACTTCACAGACGTGCTGGTGGCCCGATAACCGGTAGGCATTCATCTGCTCGTAGCGCGCCGGGAAATGGAAGGAGGCATTGAGTTTCTTGCCCGCGCCGGAAACGCCGGTCTTGCAGTCGCAGATGATGCTGTCGGGGCGGATCAGATGCTCCTTCATCGCGGGGGAAAGCCCGAGGATGCAACTGACCGCGAAGCAGCCGGGGTTGCCGACCAGTGCTTGCGAGGGAGTGAGTTCGGCGCGATGCAGTTCGGCCAGGCCGTAGACCGACTGCGGCAGCAGTTCGGGACTGGCGTGAGTGGGATCCAGGCCGATGCGGCGGGCATAGGCGGCATAGGCCTCGGGCGTGTTGAAGCGGAAATCGCCGCTGTAGTCGATCACCTTCCGTCCGGCCGCCAGCTCGGCGGCGGCCAGTTTCATGCCGACGCGGTCCGGCGTGGACAGGAACGTGACATCGAAATCACCCTCGACCTGATCAGCCGACAGGATTGGCATATCACAGAACCCCTTGAGATGGGGGTACATATCGCTGATGGGTGAGCCGACACTCTCGATTGCCACCAGGGCTCCGATAGAGACGTCGGGATGCTGCAGCAACAGTTCGATAATGCCAACCCCGCCGTAACCGCTGGCACCGATGATTTTCGCCCGGATCATGATTCTTTCCTTCTGCTTGAAAACGACCACTGGAAACCAGCGCAACTATGCACCGGCCCGCGTTTTAATGTCAAGTTTTCCAAGCAGGGCGATTAATCTGGCGTACACGATTACAGCGTCATGTCGAGGCCGCCGTAGCCGGAGAGGCCGGCGGTGCCGTAGCCGTAGACCTGTTCGTACTCCTCGTCGAAGAGATTATCGATCCGCCCGAAGAGCGAGACGCGCTCGGTGACGCCCAGGCGTCCGGCCAGGTTGACGACTACTGCCGAATCCACCCGTGCATCGAGGGCGGTGAACATGGTGGCGTCGAAGTACCGATCATCGAACGCGCCGGTATAAAGCACCGTGGCGCTGATATCCGTGCGCGGCGAGAAGGCGTAGGTGGCCGTCGCGGTGGCGCGGTCCTCCGGCACGCGGATCACCTGCGCGCCGGTGCTCTTGTCTTCGGCGTCAGTGCGCGTGTAGGTCGCCGTCAGGTTGAGCGCCTCGACGGGGCTGACCGTGACATAGCATTCCGCGCCTTCGCTGTCCACGCGGCTGACATTCTCGTAGCCGTTTACAAACTCGATCTGGTCCTCGACGCGGCTGGAGAAGTAGGTGACGCCCACCACCAGCCGTTCCCCGCAGAAGGCCTGCTCGACGCCTGTATCCCAGCCGAGCGAGGTTTCGGGATCGAGGTCGGGGTTGCCGACCGCGCCCCAGGCGGAGGCCGGGGCATAGAGCTGGTAGAGCGACGGGGCCTTGAAGCCGGTGCCGACCGAGCCCTTGAAGCGCGTGCCGGTCGTCTCGACGCGGTAGGAGGGGGCCGCGCGCCAGGTCAGCTCGCTGCCGAATTCCTCATGCTCGTCGAAACGCAGCCCAGCCAAGGCATCGAACGCGCCCAGCGTGGCATGCTGCTGCAGGTAGAGGCCGACGGTATCCGCCGAGATAGCGGGGTCGGTGGCGACTTCGGCATCCTCGCGGCGGTAGCTTGCCCCCGCGGAGAGCGTGCCGGCGCTGCCGGTGAGGATGTCGTGGCGCCATTCGGTATCCAGGTTATCGCCCTTGTATTCGGTATGCCCGAACATGTCGTCGAATGCGCGATCCATAGCGGAATAGTTCAGCATCAGCGCCTGCCGCCAGGCGGCATCGGTCTCGCCGATATCGGCTTTTACGCCGGTCAGGACCTGCTCGGTGGAGGCGACGGCGCCCTCGGCATCCGCTCCCGGACCGCCGCCATTGTCATAGTCCGCCTCGGCGTCGATCACCTGCACACGGCCTTCCATGCGTAGCCAGTCGGTGGCCTTCCACCCCAGCGAGGCGGCGGAATTCAGCGTCTCGAAGCCATCGTCCTCCGTATTGCCGGGAAAGCGTTTGTTCGCGGCGGAGAAACCGTCGCTGCTCAGGTACGAGACGCTGGCCGATGCATCCGCGTTTTCCGTGGCGGAGCGGAACGCGCCCGCCGTGCGGTAGGTGCCGTAGGAGCCAGCCTCGGCCGAGACCGTTCCCGTGACGCCCTTGGCGGCTTTCTTGGTGATGATGTTGATCACACCGGCGATGGCATCGGAACCGTACAACCCCGACTGCGGTCCGCGCAGGACCTCGATGCGCTCGACATTGGCCAGGTCGATCGACGCGATCTCGGCTTCACGCGTCGGACCGCTCGGGTCGTTCAGGCGCATGCCGTCAACCAGCACCAGCACCTGGGAGCTGCGGCTGCCGCGCATGACCAGTCCGACGGTCGAGCCCGGCGCACCGCTCTCGTTGATGTGCAGTCCCGGGATCAGGCGCAGCGCCTCGGGGAGGGTGCGCCAGCCGTTGGCGGCGATATCCTGCGCTGTCACGGTAGTGATCGAATGCCCCAGTTGCAGGGCGGAGACCGCCTGCCCGGTCGGCGTCACCACCAGATCCGGCAATTCCTGCTCGCCCGCGCTGACCGCGTGTGCCGCGCACGCCGTCATCATGACCATCGCCAATAGTGTCTCTCTCATCTTGTTTCCCTGTCGTGTTGTACGTTTGCCGACGTGAGCCCGCCAGACAAAAAAGCCTCCGCACTCCAGACAGGGGGAAAGGAAGGCGAAGGCGTATGAACAAGGCGGCCGGCAATGGCAGCGATGATAAGGCACCCGGTACTCCCTTTCCGCGAAGGAGCTGACGATCTTGTCAAGTGGGCAATGGGCGGCATGCATATTCTGACTCCCGGCTTGAACCTTATCCCCGCCTTCCCGCACCGATCAAGGAGCAGTGGCATCTTGGAGACTTGTAGCCGGTTACAGCGGCGCGACCGTATCCGATTCTCACGGATTTCCGCTCGCCGTCCATCGTTCCGTCGAAATTCAAAGAACGGGGCGAAGGTTAGGGAGAGGCGAAAGCAAAGTCAACCGTAAATCTGTTTGATCTTTCCTGCCGCTTGGGGTAAAGGTTGCCCTGTCGTGTTCCCTCGTGCTTCCCGTAACGTGCAGGACCGGTGCCCTCTTATGTTAAAAATCTGGCACAAGCGATGGTTTCTGAAACAGCGGCAGTTCAAGCGCAAGATGCATGGCGGACGTCTGCACGCGATCCTGGGACGGCATGTGTTCCACCGGAAGGTCTGGCGATCGGATAAACGCGCGATTGCCGGAGGGCTGGCGGTGGGGCTGTTCATGGCTTTCGCGCCGACAATTCCTTTCCAGATGCTTCTGGCAGCGGTTGTCTCGATCTATTTCAAGGTCAATCTGCCGCTCGCCTTGGTCGCCTGCTGGGCCACCAACCCGCTGACCATCGTGCCGATCTACATGGCGGCCCGCGAGCTGGGCAAGGCACTGCTGACGCATAATGAGCATGTCGATACGTTCGTCAACCTCTTCGTGCCAGCAGGCCAGTTCGGACCGGTTATCCGCGGAAGCATCGACCTGACCAGCGGCTTGCTGGTATTCGCCACACTGGCGGCCGCCGCTGGCTATCTGGCGATCCAGGTGCTCTGGTTCATCATGGCGCGCCTGGCAGCGGCCCGGAAACGGACGGATAGGGGAAGACTGAAGACTGCAGACCGCAGACTGCAGACTGTAGACCCAACGCCCAACGGCCAACGCCCAACAGATTCAGATTGACTACCGGCGGGAGGACTCTCGCCCTCCAGACATACAGCCAACGCCTGATTGCCATATGGGCGAGCGTCCTCGCGAGCCGCTTGCGCATGAGAAGGACTCTGGCGAAGCCTTTTCAGTCTCACCTCAACGGAAGCGTTCTGAGCCACGCACCGCTGCACCACGAACCGTTTCCGATGTGGTTTTTGTTCCGAGATAAGAGTCTGTCTCGTAAATACGGTTTACATCGTTTGCAATCCGGTTCAGGATATCGGCACTCTCAGCCGATCCCTTCTGGGCAAGGTACTCGCACATGAAAGTCGCTGCTGACGCACTCTTCTCGTTTTCCAATGCCTTGATGAACAGAGGTTCGGCATTGTCGGCAAAACTGGTTACGATCAGTCTTGCTGCACGGGCTCTAACCTCGGCGAACTGTGCTTTCACAAGCATGGCCTTGGAGTATGCCAGGACGGTATCTGCCCCCGGTGCTAGCGCAACCACAGCCATAGCTGCCTCAACCCCCGTTTCGGCATCTGGGACTTTCAAGGAATAGACGGCCAGGTCCTTGAATAGAAAGTTCATCTTGTGCGTTGTAATGGTCTGGAGTATAGCGACTCGCGCTTTGCGATGTTGCTGTCCCTTCAGGGCACCAATCAGCGCATAGCCATCCGCTTCGGAAAGTTTGCGCTTTCCGAGTTCCTGCGCAGCGGCCTCGGCATCGCTGGCAGACGACTGGCCGGAGCGAACCGTATCCAGCAGAGCGGCGGTTCCATAGGTGGAGGGATCATAAGTCGGCTTGCCCATCAGCGTTTTCAGGCAGGAGCACATGGTTAAGCAAACCATCAGGCCCACTACCGGTACAAGAACTATGCTTCGCATTCTCATTCTCCTTTGCTTCTGTTTAAACATAATGACCCGTATCAGTCCGGTGATCATTAGAACGTGAATGTCTGTTTATCCCCGGCTCCACCTGATGGCCTCTTCCCGGATGGCTCAGGAGCGGGCTTGCCTCCCCCTGCCTGCTGAACACGACACATCATGCCGGTGTCGTGGATCTCGATGCCCGATTCACGACTGATGATCTTCGCTTTCGAGAACCGGGGTTGCACGTCGGTCACGCGTAGCGTGGCAATCGTTTTTTCGCGTCTTCCAAGTACAGCCCCCGTATAGGGATCGCGGAGCTCATCGCCGGTTTCAAACAACACCAGTTCATCATCTACAGAGACGACCCCCTCGCCATAATTGAGCACGATAAGCTGCTCGCCAAGATTAACATCAATAATCAACATCGGGCGCAGGGTCATGATGATCTTCCCGACGACCGCCGATGCAGTGGCATTAAAAAGCTCACCCAACTCACCCGACTCCTCACTGGCGTTTCCAAAGCCTAGCAGGGTGAATGCGGACTTTTCAGATGAGGCCGCCCCCTCAACAGCGTCAGCCAGTGTGATCTTGCCGGTTGCCGTCTCCAGCAGGCGCATCTCGACGCCCAGCTTAAGGGTTGTTCTGTTTTTCGCACCAAGAAAACCTGAACCTGTGTTTTCACGTTCTGTTGCGAAGCGGGTGAGCGTACCGACAATGACATACTCTGCTCCGGCCAATCGTCCTTCCTCGGCAACCGTGTTCGCATCAAACTGGCCACTGGCAGCCAGGCTCATCTCGCTCTGCAGTTCACCAATTCGTGAGCGTTCAATCACGTCAAACTGTCCGGTTTTGACAAGGCGATTTAAGACCATTTCCCGAAGCACCGGCGATTCCTTGGCCAACGCCGTTGCCTGTTGGTCCACGCTTGTGGCGGGAGGCGTGCGAACACTGTCTCGCCTGTCCACTTGGTCACCAACGACAGCCCCGCCTACGGCTCCCGCCGCCGTTGATCCCGCACTCTGGTTGCCGGCAATGTGTCCAGCCAGTCCACCAAGTATAGCACCAACGGTTGCCCCTCGATCTGTCGCAGAGGGCTTAACCACAACTACGCTGGCGCTCCGGTCTGCCGTTTGCTGTAGATCAAACTCATTGCTGTAAATGAATTTCCCAACCACGACACGGGGACGTCCCGCCTGCAACGATGAAGCGGCACTAGCTGGCGGTGAAGGTGAACCTAATTCCGACCTCCCAGTCAATGCCGACTCTGCCTCGACCAACCGGCAAACCATGCCTTTTTCCAGTGGACGGGTAGTCGTTATAGCGGTCGCCCCGCTGTAGGCCGCCTGTGATGAGACGACCGTGATCTGTCCAATCTTCTCCTCTTCGCGGGCGAGCACCGCCCCCGTTGCCGGGTCAAGAATGGGCTCACCTTGGGCAAAGACATCAAGAACCTGTCCCGTCGATACGAAATCGCTCCCGTAGTTCAAAACCGCCTTGCCGTCTTTAGCCGCCGCAATCATCACGGGTGACACGGTGAACATCACCTTGAGAATCAGCCGATCCGCCAACAACCGCACGGCTTCCTGCGGGGCGGATACAAATTCAGTAATCTTGATTTGTTCAGCCAGTATGGCATTCCCAAGCTCAACGTCCATAATGGTCAAGTCAACCGCAAATGCATATTCCTCGGCCATGGTCCGTGTCCGTCCGGTGCGCCGTGCGTCGACCACAGTACCGTATACGAAGTAATCGGAAGAAAGCATTTTTCCGAATGTCTTTGCTTTTGACGGATCGGCCAGACCGCTGCGACCAAACTCCAACTCCTCGATCTGGCGGGTGACCTGCGACCGATCCAGAACCGTGAATTTCTTGGTCTTGATGAGCGCGGTGCGCATCATCGTGTCCATGTCTTGGAAGGCCCCCTGCAATTCGGCAGTCCCGCTGTACTTGAAAGTCTGCACAGCAACCGACTTCAGCACTGGCGGTGAAGGCTGCTGCTGGGCGATGGACATCGTACCGACAGACAACAACAGAACACTTGCCGATAGAACCGTTTGTAATTTCATATTGCGGAATCCTGATTGTTTCGATTATTGCTGAGGGGTTGGTACCGGGCGCAGTGCGACACTGAAGGCCATGGGCTTTTCCTCGGTCCCGCCGCCCACGCTGAAGGATTTATTTTCATAGGGCATAAAGCCATCGATGGTGGCCTTTAATGTATACTTGCCCTTCTTGATCTTGTGCGGTCCTTCGCCATAGAGTGTTTCGCCAGAACCGTCCGTCGTCGCCAGTTCCAGGCTTAATGAATTTGCATCAACGCCAGCAGGTGCCGTGAAGCGGGTGTATCCATAAGCTGAAATCATCGGTATCTTGAGAGGCATATCGCTGGCAAGATTGATGGTCCGGGACCAAGGCATGTAATCTTCCGATTGTACTTCGACTTTATGAGACCCCTTGAGCAACAGCAGCTCCTGTCCAGGGGCGATTCCCATGTCATCGACTAGAACGGTCACAAGGGAAGGGTTGAATGCATCGCCTTCTTCACGTGGCCCTTGCACATCAACTGTCAATCGTCCTGTAAAATGGGACCCGATCGCTTCGCCAGCCTGCTTGAGTGCCGACTGAAGCATTTCTTCATGATCGTCTCCGCCAGAGGTGTTGCCGTGCGATGTGTACACACGGGACGATTCGCCATTGAATGAACCCACGTATACCTGTCTATCATTAAGATCGTTAACGGATACGGAAACGTTCAAAAATTTCTTAACCAATTCCGTCTTGGCTCCGTAAGCCTGTGTACTTGTCTTCGTTTCCTTGACGTCACCCACGATGATGCGCATGTAATGCGTCACCCCCCCTCGCATGGTTTGTGCATCTCCACTGCGTGCAGACTCGTCCATGGCTGTTGCCTGTTCAGAGCGGTCTATAACTTGGATCAGGCTGCTGAACGGCATGACAGCCGCCGCCATCCAATCTCTGGCTTGGATGATATTCCGTCCCTCCTGCGTTCCCATCGCATTATTTCGAAGCATATCCGCGGTTGCTTCCTGCTTCTCGTTCTGCCTTTTGACAGCATCACGTTCCTCTTGCCGCAGCCGGATACGGTCGTCAACCTCGCGTCCTCGAATGTCGGTTAACTTTACAGGATCAAGCGTCGTCCGGTCTTCTTCAGTAAGAATCGATGCTTCGTGCGCAACCGCCGCTTTCTTGACGTCAATGTACTTGCCTGTTGCCGCCCGGGTGGTCGGAGTCTCCACATCCTTAATGAGAATGACAATCCCGCTTTTTGTTTGTGCCACTGCTGCCATTCCTGTAGCCACCAGGATTGCTGCCGCCACTGCCGCCATTTTCTTCATCTTCCGCATCTCCTTGCTTAACGGTTTTTGCCCTATCTCTGTCCGAGCTGGTTACGTTGTAAAACGTAGTCTAACTACGTGTACAACTGCAAGCTCAAAACGTAGCTTGACTGCGTGATCAAAAAGCAGCTCGGAAATCAAATAGCATTCTTACGCCGTGAAGCTGGGCTTACGCAGGAGGCTCTCGCCGAATTGGCTGACTATTCCGTGGAGTTTATCAGTTTTGTCGAACGAGGCATAAACGCTCCTTCGATCGAGGGCTGTGCCCGTATCGCCGCTGCACTGAATATCCCGGTTCGTGACCTTTTCGTTTTCGACAAAACAACACCAGAAGTTCGACCAAACAGCAAACACACGCTGTCCCACATCAAAACCCAAGCCAGTAGCCGTTCTATTTCAGGCAAGCTCTCAGCATGAATTCATCAAACAACGGAACGGTAAACGCCAAATCCCCATATGTAGGACTGTAAACCATGCCCTTGCTGATGAGTTTGGCTCTTACTGGACCAAGGCTGGTGACTTTAACCCCCAGCTTATTTGCAATATCACCGATGCGCTGCTCCTGGGGCCCCAGCTCAGCCATCGCCTTCAAGAAATCTACTTATACCAACTTATACACGAAATCAAGTATAAGTGGTTAAACTTGCATTAACCGGATTATCCCAGCGCGGCGATCTGCGCCTGTAGCTTCGCCTGTTTCTCGCGCAGTTCATCGCGGGTGGCCCGCACCTGGGCGACGACCGCGTCCGGTGCCTTGCCGACAAAGCTCT
>CAZZBA010000099.1:0-4281 GCA_964652765.1 uncultured Victivallales bacterium
GGCCGCGTGTCGCTGTCGCAGGTCTACATGAGCGGCCGCCTATGCGAGGAGCTGGTTGACGCCATCCTTCCGCCGGCCGACGACACCCGCAAGTGCCAGCCTCCCATGGCCATCGCCGTTTTTGAAGACTATCACATGCTGGGCATGCGCATCGTGTATTCGGCGTTGCGGGCGAGTGGATTCACGCTCCTGAACTACGGGCGGACCGACATGGATCAGCTCGTCGTGCGCGTCAAGCGCGATGGAATCCGCATCCTGCTGCTCTCGGCGCTGATGCTGCCCGCGGCGCTCCGGATCAAGGTCCTGCGCGACAGGCTGCAGGCGGAGGGGTGCCTGCCCAGGATCGTGGTCGGCGGTGCCCCGTTCCGCTTCGACGACGTGCTCTGGCGGGAGGTTGGCGCGGATGCCTGGGGCCGTACGGCCTCGGAGGCCGTCCTGGCCGTTGCCCAACTGATCGGAGGGACGGTATGACAACGAAAGCCATGACATCGGCGGAACGCATGGGGACGGCCATGTCGCACCGGGAGCCGGACCGCGTGCCCTTCCTGCTGCCTGCGGTCCTGCAGGGCGCCAGGGAATTCGGCATCTCGATCCGCGAGTACTTCTCCAGGCCGGAACTGGTGGCGGAAGGCCAGTGGCGTCTTCGCCAGCGCTACGGGCACGACGCCCTTGTCGGATTCATGTACGGTGCCGTGGATGCCGAGGCGTGGGGGGCCGAGGTTATCTACCGCGATGACGGCCCGCCCAATGCCGGCGAACCGTTCCTGACCAACCCGGACGCGATTGCCGGGCTCGAACCGCCGCGCGTGGGCGAGTGCCCGTGTCTTCAGAAGGTGTTGCACCTGATCCGCCTGCTGAAGGCGCGCGCCGGCGACGCGGTGCCCGTGCTCGGCTCGGTCATCTCGCCGTTCTCGCTGCCGGTGATGCAGATGGGGTTCGAGAACTACCTGCTCCTCATGCACGAGCAGCCCGATCGGTTCGAACGGCTCATGCGCGTGAACGAGGAATTCTGCGTGGAGTGGGCCAACGCCCAACTGGACGCCGGTGCCGTGGCGATCGGGTACGCCGATCCGGTGTCGTCCCCGACGATCGTTCCGCGCGACCTGTATCTCAAGACCGGCTTCCAGGTCGCCCGGCGCACGATATCCCGGATCAAGGGCGCTGTCGCGACCGGTTTCGCCTCCGGTCGCTGCCTGGCCATTCTCGATGATGTCGCGCAAACCGGCACGGTCGGCGTGGGCGTCAGCGTTCTGGACGACCTGGCTGCCGTCAAGGCCGTGTGCCGCGGCAGGTTGACGGTCATGGGCAATCTCAACGCGATCGAGATGCGCCGCTGGACGGACGCCGAGGCCGAGGCCAGGGTCAAGGAGGCCATCGCCAAGGCGGGTCCCGGCGGCGGGTTCGTGCTGACCGACAACCACGGCGAAATCCCGTGCCAGGTTCCGGAGTCGGTTCTGCTCGCCATCGCCGATGCGGTTCGGCAATGGGGGCGTTACCCGCTGGACTGGGTGGAAAACCATGACTGCTAGTCTCCATCTGCTGGTATGCAAGCACTATGTGCGCGAAGCGCGGGCCATCCTGCGCGACGAGGGCATCACGGACGTCACCGTGGCGGGCTACCCCGACATCTGCGCGCAGCCGCGGGCGGACCGCCTGGCGGCGCTGGAGCGGCTCTTCCAGGAAAGCGGCGGAAACGGGCGGACCGTGATTCTCGTCGGGGCCTGCTACCTGATCAGCCGGGGCGTCGGCGCGCTGATGGAGGATGCTTTCCACCGGATCCACCGCGAGTCCCTGTGTTTCCACATGCTCCTGAACAAGACGACGGTCGAAAGCTACCTGCGCGCCGGTGCGCACCTGGTGACGGCGGGCTGGTTGGAGGATTGGCGGCAGCATATCGAGGACTGGCAATTCGACCGGGATACTGCCCGTGCGTTCTTTGCCGAAGGCGCGCGCCGGATGGTCCTGCTGGAAACGGGCGTCGCCCCGGAAGCGGAAACCCAGTTGCGGGAATGCGCCGCGTTCCTCGGGCTCCCCGCCGAGACGGTGCCCGTGGGACTGGACCATTTCCGCCTGGTCCTCACCCGTCTCATCCAGGCCTGGCGCACCGAGGAGGCGCAACGCCAGTCGAAAGCCGCGACCGACCAGGCCAACCGGAAGTTGGCGGACTATGTAATGGCCATGGACCTGCTCGTGAACCTCACGCGGATCATGACCGAGGACGACGCGATCCAGGCGATCCTGGAGCTTTTCACGATGCTCTTCGGCGCCGACCGCGTAGCCTACGTATCGGCCGGAGAAGATGCCCTTGGGGCGATCCGCGCCAGCCGCACCGCCCCCGACGATGCCGTCTGGACGCGGGACTGGATCGGCCGGCTCGGCGCTGGCGATCCCCATGCGTCCACCGGTGTTGGCTTCTGCGTGCGAATCAAGCACCAGAACGAGACACTCGGCTTTGTGATCGCGGATGGCATCGCGGAGCCGGCGCGCGAGCGGGAGTATGTGAATCTGGCCCTGAATATCGTCAGCCTGTGCGGCCTGGCCATGATGAACGCCCGGTCCATCAGCCAACGCCAGCGCGCCGAGCAGGAACTGCTGCAGAAGTCCGAGGAACTCGCCCGGTCGAATGCCGATCTGGATCAGTTCGCCCACGTCGCCTCGCATGACCTGCAGGCGCCTCTGCGCCATATCATGTCGTTCGGCGACCTGCTGCGCGAGGAGTGCGCGTCCGCGCTCAACGACACGGGCCGCGATTACCTGGACCGGATGCAGGCACAAACCCGGCGCATGCGGCGCTTGATCGAGGGACTCCTGGCCTTTGCCCGCGTGAAGACCCGGGGCCATCCGTTCGCGGCGGTGGCCCTGTCGGACCCCGTCCGGCTGGCGCTTGACGATCTGGCGCCGCGCCTGGAGGAAACCGGCGCGACGGTAGAGGTCGGCGAACTCCCGACCGTATCCGGCGATGAACTGCAACTGTACGAACTCTGCCAGAACCTCATCGGCAATGCCCTCAAGTATGTGGCCAAGGGTACCGTTCCGCAGGTCCGCCTGTCGGCCAGGCCGGCGAATGACGGCATGGCCGAGATTGTGATTCAGGACAACGGGATCGGCTTCGAAGCGAAGGACCGGGAGCGGATCTTCCAACCCTTCCAGCGGCTTCACACCGAAAAGGAATACCCCGGATCCGGGATCGGCCTGGCCGTTTGCCAGAAGATCGTCGAGCGCCACGGCGGACGCATCTGGGCCGAATCCGTGCCGGGGGAAGGGACCGCATTCCATTTCACCGTGAAGACGACGGGAGAATGACCATGAATAATGAGCCAACTAACCAACCAACGGTCATCCTGCTGGTAGAGGACGACGACAGCAACGCGCTGCTGATGACGCGATTGCTGCCGTTGCGATTCCGTGGCGCACTACAGTTCCGGCACGCCGACCGGCTTTCCGCGGCGTTGCGCGAAGCGTCCCAAGGGGGTATCGATGTGGTGCTGCTGGACCTTGGCCTGCCCGACAGCCAGGGCCTCGACACCCTGGTACGGTTTCGAGAGGATGCGGCGGACGTGCCGATCATCGTGATGACCGGTCTTGACGATAATGAATTGGCCGTCCAGGCAATCCAGCACGGTGCCCAGGATTACATCGTCAAGGGGAGCATGGACGGCACGGGACTGGCGCGCGCGATCCGCTACGCCATGGAGCGCGGCCGCTGGCAGCAGGGCGCTGGCCGCTGAGCACTTGATCAAACCAGGGCCTGGCGCACGGCGGCGATCAGGTCGTGGGCCATTGAACTGAACATGAAGACATCCACGTCCTGGATGCTGAGGGCTGGCGGCTTGGTGGTGCGGGTGTGGTCGTGCACGATGACCGGGATCAGGCGGGTGTGGGGCATGGTCTTGATCAGCCGTGCCACAACGGAACCGTTCATGTTCGGCATCAGTTCCTTCATGACGATCGCGTCCGGATGGATGGCCACGGATTGTTCAAGCACTTCGGGGCCGGTGGTGGCAAAATGGATGTCGAATCCGCAGTCCACGAAGCTTTTGCTGTAGATCTCGCGCATGACCTCGTCGTCCTCGCCAACCACGACACATTTCCTGGAGGATTCCGCCGCCTCAGCCTTCTCCCCGTTCGGCTGCCGAGGGCTCTTGCGGGCAGTGATGATCTCCCGGATTTTCCGGATCAGATCCAGTTCCGAGCAGGGTTTCGGCAGGAACCCGTCCACGGCGACGGTATCGAAGAATTCCTGCATGACCGCGCGCGCGGTCAGTACCAGCACGGGATGCT
>CAZZBA010000099.1:4291-12216 GCA_964652765.1 uncultured Victivallales bacterium
GTCAGGATTGGAAATGCGCTTGAGGAAACCGATGCCGCCGATGCCGGGCATGCTGATATCGAGCACGATCAGGTCGGGAACCAGCGTTTGTAGCAGTTGCAGGCCCTCCTCGGCACTGGCTGCGGTATGCACGTCGAATCGCTCGTGTTTCAGGAAGTCGCGCACGATGCGCGTCAGGTGCTTGTCGTCGTCGATGAACAGGATCGTGTTGCCGCCTTGCATGATGTCCCCCCCTCTCTTCGTCGAGCAACGTAATATAATCCACCTGATAATGCAACCTTGAAATCATGACCTCCTGAAATTCTACGGGGCGTGCAGTTCCTGGACGCCGATGCGCTGCGGCAGGAAGGCATCCTCGACGGCGGCGATCAGGTCATGCATTCCGTCGACCTTGAGAAATACCGGGATGCCGAAGCTGGAGAGGATGCTGGACCGGGCCGGTGCCGGGTGGTCCTCGGCGAGCAGGAACACGGGCAGCTGGCGCAGAATCGGATCCGCCTTGAGGTGCATGACGATCTCGGATCCGTCCATATCGGGGATGGTCGAGTCAACGATGGCGATGTGGTGGTGGCCGTCGTGCAGTATCTGCAGCGCGTGCTGCGCGTTCCGGTAGCTGGAGACGTGGTACCCACGCCTGGCGAGCGCGGGTTCCAGCACTTGGGGAACCCCCTCGTCATAGGCGACAATCATGATCTGCTGGGGTTTGGTTGCCGGGAGCCAGACGGCAACCTGCGTGCCTTTGTCCGCGCCCGGCGGCGGGCTGGCGATACCAAGCTGGCCCTGGTGCCGCTCGATGATCTCCTTCGCGATGGCCAGGCCCAGTCCGGTGCCGCCGACCTGTTCGCCAACACGGAAGAACCGTTCGGTGACGCGGTTGATGTACGCTGGCGGAATGCCGATACCGTTGTCGGTGATCCGGCAGCAGACGCCGTCGACCCCGTCGCGGGCCTGCTGCTCGACCCCGATGCTGACGGTGCCGCCGGGCGGGGTGAACTTGATGGCGTTGTTCACGATGTTGATGATCACCCGCTCCATCTTGGCGGCGTCGCAATCGACAAAGCCTTTGCTGTCGCCAGCCATCATGACCAGTGTCAGTGGAACCCCTTCGGCCTCCATGCGCAGCGATTCGACGGTACGCGCCACCATGTGCCGGAACGGGATGTTGGCCGTGTTCAGTTCGAGCCGTCCGGCCTCGATCCGGCTTAGGTCGAGGATGTCGCAGACGGTGCGGTCCAGCCGCCAGCAGTCTTCGAGCATCATGGTCAGATAGCTCATAACCGGATCCGGCACAGCCCCTTCCACGCCGCGAATCAGGCTCTCGATTGCGTGGATCAGGGCGGTCAGCGGGGTACGCAGCTCGTGCGAGACGTTTGAGACGAACATGTTCTTGGCCTGGTCATGCTCGTTCAATTGCTTGATGGCGTCACGCAGGTCCGTCTCGATGCGCAGGCGCTCGGCGATCTCGCGCTTCAGGTCGTTGTTGATGGTTTCGAGTTCCGTGGTGCGCTCGCGGATCAGGTCCTCGAGGTGATCCTGGTAGAGCCGCAGCGCTTCCTCATCCAGGCGGCGCCGGGTGGTATCGACAAACGAGAAGACGATGTGCGTGACGGTGTCGTCCTCATCAACGCAGCTTGTGGCGGAGGTGAAGACATAGAAGGACTTGCCGTCCTTGCGGCAGGCTTTCAGCTCGCCGTTCCAGGTGCGGGACGAAGCGGTCCTGCTGATGGCGTCCGTGACCGTGGCGGGTTCGCAGAAAAGGTCCTGGATGGAGCTGGATCGCAGGCCCTCCTCCGTCTCGCTGCCCCAGAGCACGCGCATGGCGGGGTTCGCGTAGCTGATGATTCCATCAGGATCCGTGATGGCGATGCTGCTGCCCGCGTTCTGGATGGCATTATGCTCGATGCGGAGTTGTTCCTCCATCTCGCGCCGGATGCTGATATCGCGGATGAAGAAGCATAGCGAGGTTGCCCGCGCCAGCTTCAGGCAGGTGGCCGAGATTTCCGCCGGGAAAAGGCTTTCGTCCTCGCGGATGCAGTGTGCCTGCAGCAGGGTGAAGCGTTCCGACTGCACATTCTCGATCACGGTCCTGAGGATATCCGCATCCGCGCCGGCAATCAGATCGCCTATGTAGTGCTGGTTGATCGCCTCGGCGGTATAACCGAAAAACCGGAGGGCACGCTCATTGGCCTCTGTGATGCGCCCGTCGAAATCGGTCAGCAGGGCGGCGTCGTAGACCGACTGCAGCAGCACCTCGAAGTCTAAGGCGGGACCGGTCTGCGGGAGGGTCTCGATGCGGTGGGTTTCAGAAGTGGGCAGGATTGGCTGCCTGGTGCCTAGCCCGTTGGTGAGCAGCAGGTCGATACGCATGGTCCGAGCAAAACTACGCTCCGCTTTCATACGAGTCGATTGTCTTGCGGATGCCGACATTTCGCAAGCAAAAAAATCAATCATTTTTTCTTGCACAATCACGCTTCCTGCCTATGCTTGCGATCTTCAGTAAACCGTAATCGGGAGGAATCAGTCATGGCCAAGATCACGTTCATGGGTGCGGGCAGCTCGGTATTCGCGAAAAACGTGCTGGGAGACTGCATGCTGACACCGGCATTGCAGGATGCGCATATCGCGCTGTATGATGTTGACGGCCAGCGGCTCAAGGAGTCGCAGGTGATGCTCGAGACGCTGAACCGGAACATCAACGACGGCCGGGCGACCATTACCGCGCACCTCGGTGTACGCAACCGCCGTACGGCGCTCAAGGGGGCCAGTTACGTTGTCAATGCCATCCAGGTCGGCGGCTACGAGCCCTGCACAGTCACCGATTTCGAGATTCCAAAACGCTACGGCCTGCGGCAGACGATCGCCGACACGATCGGCATCGGCGGTATCTTCCGCACGTTGCGCACCCTGCCGGTGATGTTCGACTTTGCCGACGATATGGAAATGGTATGCCCTGATGCCTGGCTGCTGAACTACACCAACCCGATGTCGGCCCTGACGGGCGGCATGCTGCGGGCGACTTCCGTCCGCACGGTGGGTCTATGCCATTCGGTGCAATGCGTGACCGGGAACCTGCTGGGCAGCGTGCGCCTGAAGAACCCGATCAGGAAACTCCAGCACCAGGTGGCGGGAGTCAACCACCAGGGCTGGCTGCTTTCCATTGCCGACGACGGCAAGGATCTTTATCCCGAGATCAAGAAACAGGCCGCCGCCACGCTCAAGCGGATTCTGAAGGCAGGCGGCCCGGCCGCCTACAAGCAGGCGTTCCTCGACCGGAACACGCCGGAGGCGTGGCAGGCCTCGCCGGACCGCAGGGCCTGCCATGACATGATCCGCCTGAAGGTGATGCTCGACTTCGGCTACTACATCACCGAGTCTTCCGAGCACAGCGCGGAATACATGCCGTACTGGATCAAGTCCGGCTATCCCGAGCTGATCGACCTCTATGGCATCCCGCTGGACGAATACCCGCGGCGCTGTATCCATCAGATCGCCGACTGGAAGAAGCGCAGCCAGGAGATGGTCGGGAACAAGGCGCTGACCCACAAGCGGACGCATGAATACGGCTCCTACATCATGGAGGCGATGGAGACGGACGTCCCGTGCAAGATCGGCGGCAACGTGATCAACGGTGGCCTGATCGAAAACCTGCCGGACGAGGCCTGTGTCGAGGTGCCCTGTTTGGTGGACCGCAACGGCATCCAGGGCTGCTACGTCGGCCGCCTGCCGGAGCAATGCGCGGCGATGAACCGGACGCAGATCAACGTGCACCTGCTGTCGATCGAGGCGGCGGTCACCGGGCGCAGGGACGCCATCTACCAGGCGGCGATGCTCGACCCGCACACATCGGCGGAACTGCCGATCGACAAGATCAAGGCCATGTGCGACGACCTGATCGCCGCGCATGGCGCGTACTTGCCTGCCTACCGGTAGCCGGAACTGAATCGGGAGGGTTGCGATGAGAGGATTTTCCGGGGAATACCGGATTCGTTCCCTGCGCGGTGTGGCGGCATTGCTCCTGGCGATCGGCAGCGGCTGCCTGGCCGGTGCGGCACAGACGGAGCCGGCACCCGGCAGCGACCCCTCCGGGGCGTTGCGGCTGTCGCGGGTGGCCGTTCCCGATCCGGTGGCTGGCTGCGATGCGTTCAGCATCCTGCTGCCTCCGGATTGGAAGACGGATGGCGGACCTCTCTGGCGCCCTTATCTCTCCAACCAGGCGGCCGTCATGTGGCGAGCCTCCGGACCGGCGGATGGCGTTTCGCTCAATATCCTGCCTTGCGATCCGTTTGTCTGGAATAGCGCCGACATTCCCTTTTTCAACGAAGGGGTCAATTATCTCGGCAGCGAGGTGCGGCGGCCGGTGCAGGAGGATGTGTCCGCGTTCATCACGAATACGGTCCTGCCGCGTTACCGTCCGGATATTGAGCAAGTCCGGGTTACCGCCGTGACTCCGCTGCCTGCGATTGCGGAGGCGACCGTCGCCGCACGGGCGGAGGCGGGGGTTCGCAAGCAGGGCGCGGCGGCACGGGTACGGGTAGAGTACAGCAAGAACGGCCAGGCCATGCAGGAGGACTTCTTCTGCGTGCTGCTCTATTCCACGCCGCTCCACGCTCCCTCGCTGACGTTCTGGGGGCCGGACAATCTCTACAGCTTCCGGGCTCGAACGGGGCGGCTGGATGCGCATGAAGGCGTGCTGCGCACCCTCGTGGCCTCCCAGCGGATCTCGCCGGACTGGTTCAATATCGTGGTGCAGTTGCAGCAGATGTTTATCGACGGGCGGATGCAATCCATCCGCGATGCCGGACAAGTCAGCGCCATCATTGCCGGTACGAACCGTGAGATCAGCGCCATGATCCGCACTAGCTACGAGGCCCGCGAGGTGTCCAACGACCGGATCAACCAACTGTTTATCGATGCAATGCGAGAAGATTAATAGGCAATACCCGGGATTTCCGCTGGTCAAGCACGGCCCGTTATGTGGGCGGCCGCCCTTATTCAAAGTGTGTCATTAAGTTTCTAACCAATTAATGATCAATAATCTATATAGAACGTCACAGTATCCTATACGATGTTTATGCACCACAAAAGGAGTTTCGCCATGACATCCCGTGAATTAGTGAAAGCCGCTCTTGCCCATCAGGAAACCGACCGTGTCCCCTATTGTATTCTCACCTGCGGGGAGACCAATGACGAGATCAAGAGGGTCAAGGGGGTCGATGATGTCGAGGCGTGGCTGGACAACGATGTCGCGCAGGTGTGGCCGCCATGGTGGGCCTGGAAAGACCTGGCAGCGGACTGGCAGGACTTCGATACCCCCGTGAGCCCCGCCAAAGTGAAGGGCACTGGAAGTTACCCGGGCTTCCAGGATCAGGTGGGAGCGGCCCGCGCCAGGGATAAATATGTTTTGGCCATGATCTATGGGAGCCATTTCGAGAAAGCCTATTTCT
Organism: uncultured Victivallales bacterium; assembly: GCA_964652765.1. Lineage (GTDB taxonomy): Bacteria > Verrucomicrobiota > Kiritimatiellia > UBA8416 > UBA8416 > UBA8416. Next base: position 9,736 of record CAZZBA010000099.1, read on the forward strand.
CGCGGGGTATCGAGAACTATCTCTGCGACATCGCCCGCGATTACGCATTCGCCAAGACCCTGTGCACCAGGATCATCGACAAAAACATGGTGATGCTTGAGAACATCCTGTCAAATCCCGATATTGACGGCGTCCTGCTGGGTAGTGACTGGGGTTCGCAATGCGATCTCCTGATGTCACCGGAGATCTGGCAGGACATGATCCGCCCCGGGGAGCAGCGTGAGTACGACCTGATTCACGCCTACGGGAAGGACGTCTGGGTTCATTCGTGCGGTTGCATCACCAAGCTTCTGCCGTCACTCGTGGAAATGGGGTTGGATGTGCTCAATCCGGTCCAGCCGGAATGTATGGACATTGCCCAGCTCAAGCGGGACTACGGCAGCAAGCTGACCTTCTGGGGCGGACTGAGCACCCAGCGGACGCTCCCCTATGGGACACCCGACGAAGTCCGGGCGGAGGCCCGGAAGGTGCGCGATTTGTTGAGCGCACAGGGAGGACACATTTTTGCCCCGGCCCAGGGGATCCAGGGCGATGTTCCCTTGCGGAATATTGAAGTGGTACTGGAAGTTGCGCGCGAACGTCGAAAAGCGGGCCGGAACTAGGTTGATGGCCGTTCCCCTGTCCGGCAAACCACCAGCACCCGCCGCCAGAACACATTCCGCCGTTCCGGATTTCCTGGATGGCCCCGAAAGCCGTTAGGGATAGCGCTCGGCAATGTTGCGGAGCGTGTCGATACAGTCGAAGAACGTCTCGACCATCTCGGGATCGAAATGCGTTCCCGAAGAGGCTTTAAGCTCTTCGAGCACGTGGCTCTCTTCCCACTTCTCCTTGTAGGACCGCTTGGAGCGCAGGGCGTCGTAGACATCGGCAAGTGCCACGATCCGTCCAAAAACCGGTATCTCGTCGCCCTTCTTGGGTCTCGGCGTGCCGTCGCTGTTCCCGCAGCCGGGAAGCGCCTTTCCGTCGAAAGGATTGATATGCCCCGGATAACCTGTGCCGTCCCATTTCTCATGGTGGTTCAGCGCAACAACAGCCGCCGCTTCGTCGAATTCGGAATACTGCTCCGAAAACAGCCGCGCACCCATATAGGTGTGCTGCTTCATGATTTCACGTTCCTTGTCATCGAGCCGCGCCGTTTTCTTCAGTATCGCATCCGTGATGGCGACCTTGCCCACATCATGGAGCATCGCCGCCATGCGCAGGATGTCGCGGTTTTTCTCGAGGAGGTCTTGAGGCACACCACGCTTGCCCGCCCAGTGCTCGTAGATGGCCACGGCATAGGCGGCCACACGGTTCACATGCGCCCCGGTCTCCGTCGGGTCACGGAGCTCTGCCATCTTGATGGTCCGCAGGATCATTGCGCGAGTCATCTGGGCCCGCTCGATTGCGACCGCCGCCATGTTGGCAAAATGCATGATAAGCGGTTCGTCCTTCTTCGAGAACACGGTGATCTTGCCATCAGCGTTCTTCGCGTTGATCAGCTGCAGCACGCCGATGATGTCCCCCCGGTTGGTCTTGAGCGGGAAGGTCAGCATGGACTGAGTCTGGTAGCCCGAGAGGTCGTCAAACTCCCGGTTGAACGAAAAGGGAAGCGTTGGGGATAGCTTGTAGACGTCAGGGAGGTTAAGCATCAAGCCGGAGTGCGCCACATAGCCGGCGATGGTCTGATTGTTGATCGGAAGCGTGAATGTCGAATAGATCAGCTTCCTGCCGGGTTGACGCTGCTGGAACGTGTGGTTCTGTGTGTATGTGAACTTTAGTTTCGCGTCTTCCTTCACATAGATCGTGCCCGCGTCGGCGTTAATGAGCAGCCGGGCCTCTTTCAGGATGAGCTCAAGCAAGACGTCCAGATCCTTCACTTGCGTAATCTCGATGCCGAGGTGGACGATCTTCGCAAGTTTCTGTTTCTCAGTCATCGTACATGCAAACATACTCTGGCGGGACCGGTTTGTCAAATCCACGCAGGATCGTCCAGCGCCTTCCCGAATTGACTCCTGCGCTTACCGATCCGAAACGCGACGCCCGGAAAAACAGATTGGCCATGTCCGCCCTGGTTTCATGCGAAGGCGTGGCGCTAATGGATGACACCAGGAGCCCAGTCAGGAATGGCACGACAATCTACTTTATATTCTCGCGGCCTGCCCCCGCGACCAGAGCCTGCTCCTTCACTCGGAAGGTTGCCTTGCCGATGCTTTCAAATTCGCCCGTTATGTCATAGGCGGAGAAGAAGCAGGTATACAGGCCGTTACCCAATTGCCTACCAGTAGATGTAGCGCTCGAATATCTTGCGCTCGGCAGGCGTCAGCGCATGGATGTCAGGGACGAGAAAACGGTTATCCTCGACATCAATCAGTATCTTTCCCTGCTGGCCATAGTCGCGGGCGGAGTCATACGAATAGCTCATGATGAACTCCATGGGTCCCAGATGGGTATCCACATTGAACGTCAGGAAGTTCTGGAACGGTTTAATGGAATGGATGC
>CAZZBA010000100.1:0-2167 GCA_964652765.1 uncultured Victivallales bacterium
TTAGTACATGAACAGCATTTCCGTGTAGGACGGCAGCGGCCACATATCATCCGGCACCAGCGCTTCCAGCGCATCCGCATCCGCACGCAGGGACTGCATGGAGGCGAGCGTTGCCAGCGGATCGCCGGCATGCTCGACTTCCTCTACCTTGCGGATACCCGCCAGCAAGCTGTTGATATGCTTGCTAACCGCCTTCAGCAGCTCGTTCGTCTCACCCACATCGGTGATGCCAGCCGCCTTCACGGTGGTGATCGTCTCGGCCAGCTCGGCCTGATAGGACAACGCCGCCGGTGCAATCTGCGTCCGCGCGATCGTCACGGCACAACGCGCCTCGATCTCCACGGCCTCCTCATAGGCCTTCTTGTAGATCGCGTAGCGCGAACGAGTCTCGATCTCCGAAAGGACCTTGTACTTGCTGAACAGCTTGATCGCCTTATCAGTGACAATCGCCGCCAGCGCTTCAGGGCACTTCCGCAGATTCGGCAACCCGCGCTTCGCCGCTTCAACGACCCATTCGGCAGTGTAGTTGTCGCCGTTGAACAGGATGCGCTTGTGCTTCTTCACCAGTCCCGACAGGATCTCCTGCAGTGCCGTGTTGAATTCACCACCGGCCGCCAGCGCCTTGTCCAGTGCCGTGCAGATCTCATCGATCGATTCGCTGACGATCGTATTGAGCACCACGTTCGGCCCCGCACAGCTCTGATCGGAGCCAACCGCACGGAACTCGAACTTGTTGCCGGTGAAGGCAAACGGCGAGGTCCGGTTACGATCCGTGGTGTCCTTCGGCAGGGTCGGCAGCGAGGTGACACCCAGCTTGATGAATCCGCTCTGCTTCGAACTGCTGGCGGGACCCTTTTCAAGCTGCTCGATCACATCGGAAAGCTGTTCGCCAAGGAAGATCGAGATGATCGCCGGCGGCGCCTCGTTGGCACCCAGACGGTGATCATTGCCCGCCGTTGCCACGGCAGCGCGCAGCAGGTCGGCATGGGTATCGACGGCCTTCATCAGGGCCACGATCATCGTCAGGAACTTGGCGTTCTCGTGCGGGTTTTCACCCGGCGTCAGCCAGTTCTTGCCATCCGGCCCGCACACCGACCAGTTGTTGTGCTTGCCGGAACCGTTGACCCCCGCATAAGGCTTCTCGTGCAGCAGACAGACGAAATCATGCTCTTCGGCTACCGAGCGCAGCGTATCCATCACGATCATGTTGTGATCAACCGCGAGGTTAAGGTTCTCGAACATCGGCGCGATCTCGAACTGCGCGGGGCAAACCTCGTTGTGCCGCGTACGGGACGGTACCCCGTGACTCCAAAGCGCATGGTCCAGATCCGTCATGAAGGCGATCACGCGGGTCTTGATCGACCCGAAATAGTGATCCTCCATCTGCTGGTGCTTCGCAGGCTTGCGACCGAAGAGCGTCCGTCCGGTCTGCACGAGGTCAAGCCGTGCATCGAAATAATCCTTGTCGATCAGGAAATACTCCTGCTCCGGCCCCAATGTCGGCCATGCCCGCTTGCCGGGACAATTGATACCGAAGAACTTGCCAAGCCGGCAGATCTGCGTGTTCAGCGCCTCCATCGAACGCAGCAGAGGTGTCTTCTTGTCGAGCGCCTCGCCATGATAGCCGCAGAAAATCGTCGGTATGCACAGCGTCGCCCCGTTCGGGCTTTCCTTGATGAAGGCCGGGCTCGTCGGATCCCAACCCGTATAGCCGCGCGCCTCGAACGTCGCCCGCAAGCCTCCCGAGGGGAAGCTGGAGGCATCCGGCTCGCCCTGGATCAGTTCCTTGCCGGAGAAACGCAGAACCGCCCCGCCCTCGTTATCAGGTGTCACAAATGAGTCGTGCTTCTCGGCCGTTATTCCTGTCAGCGGCTGGAACCAGTGCGTGAAATGCGTCGCACCCTTCTCGATAGCCCAGGTCTTCATCGCCTCGGCCACCTCGTCGGCAATACTCGCATCCAAGGCCGACCCTTCGGAGATCGTCTTCGTGAGCGAGGCGAATGCCTTCTCCGAAAGATAATTCCTCATCGCCCGCACATTGAACACATTCTCGCCGTAGCTATCCGTGATCTCGTTCTCCCTGACGTCTGCCATCTTGCCACCATTCCTTTCTTGATCGTTCAAGACTACTGTAAACGCATTGACATTGCAACCCGCCGATTGCTTC
>CAZZBA010000100.1:2267-12193 GCA_964652765.1 uncultured Victivallales bacterium
ATTTTGTTTTTTGTGGTTTTTTGTGGTTTACAGTGGACTTCCGGTTGTGATAGCATCTGGAGCATTGGTAAACAAAGCATGCGAAGGAGACCATTCATGAAAACCAAAGCAGTCCTGCTATACGGCGAAAAAGACTTGCGACTCGAGGAATTCGAACTTCCTCCCATCAAGGATGACGAGATCCTGGCGAAGATCGTGTCCGACAGCATCTGCATGTCGTCCTACAAGGCGTCCTCCCAGGGCACCAAACACAAGCGGATTCCGGGCGATGTCGCCAAGAACCCGATCATCATCGGCCACGAATTCTGCGGGGAGCTCGTGGAAGTCGGCGCTAAATGGGCCTCGCAGTTCAAGGCGGGAGATAAATTCTCTATCCAGCCTGCGATGAACGACCCGCAAGGTCCGGTGGGTATCCTTTCCGCCCCTGGCTATTCCTATCGCTATATCGGCGGCGACGCCCAGTACATCGTCATCCCGTCCGCCGTGATGGAACTCAAGTGCCTTCTGCCGTTCGATGGCGAGGCATTCTTCCACGGTTCACTGGCGGAGCCGATGTCCTGCATCGTCGGCGGGTATCATGCCAACTACCACACCAAACCGGGCAGCTATGTGCATGAGATGGGAATCGTCGAGGGCGGCGCAACCGCGATCCTCGCAGGCGTCGGCCCCATGGGCCTGGGCGCGATCGATTACGCGATCCACGCCGACCGTAAACCGGGACTGCTGGTCGTGACGGATATCGACAACGCCCGCCTCGCGCGTGCCGCGACAATCTTCCCGGTCGAGGAGGCCGCCGCCAACGGGGTCAAGCTCGTCTATGTCAACACCAGCGAGCCGGGCAAGGATCTCAACTATCTCAAATCCCTCACCCCTGGCGGTGAAGGCTTCAACGACGTGTTCGTCTATGCGCCGGTACGCCCCGTGGTCGAGCAGGCCGATAAACTGCTGGCGTTCGACGGCTGCCTGAACTTCTTCGCCGGTCCGACCGATCCCGAATTCAAGGCGGAGTTCAACTTCTACAACGTCCACTATGCGGCCACGCACGTGGTCGGCACCAGCGGTGGTAACACGGACGACATGCGCGAGTCGCTCAAGCTGATGGCCGAAGGCCGCCTGAACCCGTCGGTGATGATCACCCACGTCGGCGGTCTGGATGCCGTGATCGAGACCACGCTGAACCTGCCCAAGATCCCGGGCGGGAAGAAGCTGATCTACACCGGCATCAGCATGCCGCTGACCGCTCTCAGCGACCTGGCCACCAGCGACAACCCGCTCAACCGCAAACTCGGCGAGATCGTCGCCGCGAGCAACGGTCTCTGGAGCGCGGAAGCCGAGAACTACCTGCTGGCCAACGCGACGGCGATATAAGCTTACCTCGCTGGCGGGGTGGCGCTGTGGATTTCCGCGCCCATCTCCGGATGCAGGACTAGTATGGAGAATTCCACCGCCTCCTCGGGCTTGCGATCATTGCGGGACAGGTAGTCGAAGCGTCCCCGCAGGTCGGTGTAGCCATCCTTCCAGAACTGCTCGCGTCCATCCGCCCCCCGCGCAAAGACCTTGACATACGTCGTGGGCAACGGCTTCCCATCCGCCGCCCCGCGCACATCGATCTGCCCGTAATCCTGGATCACGCGCACTCGCAATTCGTTCGCATACCAGGCCGTCGCCGTACGCCGCCCCTTGCCCACGACTTCAACCATCAGGTTGCGCTTGGCATAGGCTGCTGGCAGCGTCAGCTCCTCGGGTTCGCCATTGGCCTTGATCTTGAGCGTCTGGGAAAAGGCCGGACGGATCACCGCGAAGTCCGTCGCCCCTTCGGCAAGGAAAGGCTTGCGGCTGAACATCAGCTCGATGTCCATCGGATACAGGTTCAGCGTGACCTCGCCGACCGCGTGCGCCGTCAGCCAGAGTTTACCCGTCTCGGCCTTGATCTCCAGGGACGGTGTCCGCTCCGCCTGCTGATCGATATCCTGCTGCCGGTTCGGCGTATCGAGCTCGGCGATCTCCGCCCCCTGCGCTTCGGCGATCGCCTGGGTCAGGGCACGGAAACGCGCCTGCCAGCGCGGCAGGGGATAATCCTGGTACGCTTCAGCCAGCTTTGCAGCGCGCTTGACATCAAGCTGGCGCAGTGCCACCCAGGCACGCAGGTAATCCACCTGCACCTTCTCGTGCAGATCCTTGTCGTCGATCTTCGCCAATTCAGCAAAACCCTCGGCAAGCCGATCCTGCAGCAGCAGGTAATAGACCAGCCCCAGCCGTTCGCTGGCAGGCCAATTGGCCCGGTAGGCACCCGTCCGCAGGAGGGCCCTGTACTGGGCATCCAGCGCCGTGTTGAGGATTGTGCGCTTCTCGCCCACAGGGTGTACCCGCGGATTGACCAGTGGATCGTACTCCAGATGCTCGTAGACCTTCGATTCCACTGGATCCACCCGCAGCAATGGGGAATCCAGTACCGGGCCTACCCTCCCGGCCAGGCTGCTGCGGGTCAGCCAGAGGCGGGCCCGGTCAGCATCCTTGTGGTGGACGCTGTACGAGAAGGTCGTGTCATGGCACAGGCCCCGCAATGTGAGCAGATCGGTCACCTGCGCGAAAAAGCCGCGATCCTTGAGCCGCCAGGCGATCTCATCAAGATCCAGCCGCCGCAGATTCCCGGCCTTGAGGAACGCCAGCACGTCGTCAGCCGGGGCATATTGCGAGATCCACGTCCAGGATGTCTTGTCCACCTCAGTTGGCTCATCCACCACGTTGAACCGGCGCGCCTCGGCCTTGCCCACCACGGTCTCGCCCGCCGCGGCCTGGGCCGGGAACTGGGCAAACTGCCCCGAGAACGGGAAGACGAAGAAATACTCGATCTTTTCGGTGGTGTAGGGTTCGAGTCTGATCACCCCGTCATCGGTCATCACCCCGTCGCGCAGCGGGATCGCGCCCAATGGCAGTTGACGCAGGACGTTGAGCACCCGGCGCGAGGCCGTGGGATTGGTCAGGGTAACGCGTCCGCCATACACCACGCGGCGCACGAATTCACCGGTGACGAATTTCTCGATTTGCTCGTTGCCCTCAAAGCGGTAGAGGTCATCGGGACGGAAGAACTGCTGCGAGATCAGCAGAGGACGGTCATCAGCCGCCACTGGCGCGGGCAGGACCTGCTCCGTGACCAGCAGCACGGGGGATGCCGCCGCGAGGGTCAAGCCGTTGGTGCCGGTCGTCTCGGCGACGGGCGAGGCCTCGAAAGGCAGGCCGCAGAACGCCAGGGCGGTGATCACGTCAGTCAGGTTGCGATGCGCCTCCAGCAGGTTACCGGACAGTGCCTTGCCGCTGGCCACATCCAGCCAGAATCCATTCGCGGTGAGACGCGCGGGCAGATCATCCTTGGCCCGAACACGGTAGTAGTTCTGCTCGGCCCATTCCTTGGTCGCCGGCAAGGCCCGGTACAGGCGGATTTCCTCACCACCGAGCGCATCACCTTCCATATCGAACACCACGGTCTCCTCCGCCTCCTTTTTATCCGCCATCGGCTCGGCCATCGCGAAGCTAGGTGCAACCTCAGCGACAGGCGCGGGGGCATCGGCCATCATGATCGCGTCCATAGCTATGCCCGCATCGCTTGATTTGCGCTCGCCAAGCGACGCTCTCGTCGCTCGCGGTCTAGGAGCCATGGCACCCTTCGTCATTACCCCCGACATAACCGTGACTTCCTCAGCGATTGTTTCGCCTTCAGCAGACCCAAAACCGCCAACCGGCTTGTCAAGTTCGCCCGACTGCAGGGCGGTACGAACGAGGCGGGCATAGGCTTCGGGATTGGGTGGCAGCAGTTCCCACGCCTCGCGCAAGGCAGCCTGCATCTGGCTGGCATCGCCGCCGCGCTTGGCCAGCAAGGCGAGTTCCAGCGCGTTGCGCTGCTGCAAGCGGTCCAACCGCAGATCCTCGGCGGTCAGCGTCTCCAGCAGCCAGCGGTCAACGAACGTCTGATCCTTCTTGCAGGCCAGTGCCGGTTTGATGACCCGCGTGAAGAAGTCCGGATCGTGCTGGGACATGAAGAGGTTGACTTCGTGGCAGGCATATTTTCCATACTTCTCGCGTTTGGCGGCCTCATCCAGGCCGGGCCAGTTCTTGAGGAAGGCGAACTCCAGCACCGTGGCGTCGCCGTTAAGGACCTGCAGCAGGTCAAAGGCCTGCCCCAGGGTACTGATGGCGCGGTAGCGTGTCGTAGCCGTGTCGGCAAACGTGACCTTCTCCCCGGCGGCTAGTGCCCGGATACGCTTTTGACGACTGAAGGCCTCGTCTGGCTTCATACCGCTGAGCAGGCGAGTATCGGTGGGTTTAAAGGACTGGTACGGTCGCAGATGCCTGAACCGGCTGAGCCCGAACCGGTCAAGCACCACGATATCCAGCGCCGTATGTTCCGGCGCGTCGCCGAGCGGGATCGTGACCACGCCATTCGTGTCAGGCACTGCGTTCACGACCCATTGGCTACCCTGCGGCAGGAAGTCGTAACCGATGTCAACGGACTGGCCCCGTCCCCCGACTCCGCTACCCTCCCCTCGATACATGGCCATTGCACCCATTTCGACGGAGGCATCCGCCATCGCCTGCCGTGCGGATGCATAGGCCTGATCGCCTTTCAGCCGTTCCTGCTCGGCCGTGGTATCGCGCAGTTCCCACGGATTGAGGATCAGCCCAGGACGCTCAAGCAGGGTCCCCGCGAACTTCTCGTGCGAGCGACGCTCCAGCACGTAGCGATATTCATCCCCGATGCGACGCCCGTTGGCATACTGGGCATAAGGCGGAAGCATATCGCGCTTGACCGGCGCGGTGAAGCCTTCCCCCGCAGGAAATGCCGATCCGAGATCGACATAGCGCGCGGCGCGCACCGCCACACGGGTGCCCGTTGTGGCGTTGCGCAGTCGCAGGCGCAGGGCACCCTCCTGTTCGGACACCTCTGCCACTGAAGGCAGGCGATTGCCCGTCTGCTGCCAGCGCGAGGTTTTCCCGAGCAGATACCCGGAACGCGCTTCGGCCTCGGCAACCTCCAGCCAGACACGTCTACCGCTCTCGTGCTCGACGAGCGCGTATTGTCCGGGCTCCATTCCCTCGATTCGCAGCTCACGGTCCTTAAGCGCGACCAGTTCCGAGCTATCGGCCAGGATCGTGTCACCACGCTGTTTGAAAAGCGAGATCCGGCGAAGATCAGCGTGTCGGTCGAACGGGTACGGCAGTGAGACGGTCTCGCCTGCTTTCAGATGCAGAGTCCCGGGCAACACCACACCCGCTCCGGATAGCCATTGACTCATCCGCAGGTTCCCCGGTCCAGAAACGGAAATCCGCGACAGTGCCGTCAGCGGCCCCAGCTCGACCACGCCATTGGTGTCGCTGCTGGCCTGGATCGTCACGGAACCGTGGAATCCGGGATGGTACACATCCACATTCAAGGGCACCGCCTCGATCGGTTCGCCGGTCAAGCCGCGCACCTCAAGACGCCACCCATCGGCGGCAGGTACCAGAAACACCTGACTAAGCGTATCACCGCGGCGGGCCGGATTAAGCTCCACGCTGTGTTGATCGTTCAAGGTGATTTCCTCAAGATCCCGCTTGCGTTTCAGCTTGGCCTCGACAGCGACCGAAAGACTGCGCAGGGCATCGGGCACGTAGAACGATTCCGACCATTCGGTGTTGCGGGCGAAGGTGGCCTTGTACTCGCGGGCCGTGCTGACGCCCTTGGCATCAACAGCGGTCAGCGTGATCTTGACCTCGCCCAGCAGCGCGGGGTCGAGCGGTATGCCGTGAATGCGGAAATCAGGCCGCAGGATCAGCATGCCCCGGTGCTGGCGCGGCAGATTCTGGGGATCCAGATGGATGCCGGCCGAAAATGAATACTCCTCCGCCGGCAACTCGATCTGCTGCGCACTGCAGAAATCGCCGGCGCGCAACACGGCGAACCGGGTGCCCGGGGTATCCGTGAACGGCAGTAGCACCAACCCCTTGTCATTGGCCGTGAACTCGCGCCCATCAACCCACACGGCGGCATCCTTGACCGTTTCACCCGCATCGTCAAGAACCATGACGGCCAGTCCCGCCGGCGTTACCTGGCTGATCGCCTCGAGGTGGCCGACATACAGCAAGGCCCGAGAACTGACGCCATTCCCGATCAGCTCCACCACATAGACGCCGCGCGTCTTGATTTCCGGCAGCGCGATCCGGTGCCGTGTGCGGCGCGACGGATCGGCCGGCGTTTCGAGTGTGCGCTCGTGCGAGGCGATCATGCCGTCAAGCTCCACGGCCTGGTCAATCGCCTCACGGCGGGTGGTGTAGTAATTGAACGTCTGGATTTCGAAGACCTTGACCAGCAGCTTGTCCACCCGCTTCAGATCCACCGCCAGTTCCACGGGCTGTCCCGGCTTGAAGTAGGCGGGGTTCTGCGGGGCGAAGTCCAGTTCAATGCGATCCAGCAGGGCGCGGTAGGCATCCGGCCCCAGCCGCGAGGACCATTGCGCCGGGGTGCCGACGCCATGCAGGATCTTGCTCTCGGCAAAAACCGCATCCAGCCAGCGGGCCTCGAAAATGTCCTGGAAGCGCGAGGCATCCTCGGCATCCTTGAGCAGTTCGATCAGGAACTCGCGGATCAACGGTTCATCATTCCCGGTCGGCGGCAGGCTGATCGATCCGCCGAGCTGGTAATTCACATCCACCCACACTGCCCGTTCCTTCTGCAGGCGTGCCATCCGGTCGCGGAGGATGAAGCCCCATTGCCGTGGCAGGTCCAGATAGGCACGGAACCGGGCCGCATCGTACACCCCCAGCTTGCGCTGATGGGACAGGAGCTGATACAGGATATTGGATTTGAGGGAATTATGGATCGGCTCAAGCGGTTCCACAAAGGCCCACAGGCTCTCCAGGTACGCCACGGCAGCGGGGGAATCATTCGCCAGGTCAGCATCCGGTGGCGGCATCCTTGCCAGCCGTGCATTGACATAGTCGGCCTCGCGCAGCAGTGCCGGACGCTGCGCAGCGAGTTCTACCAACTGGTCGGTCGTAAGATTGCCATGAATCGGTATCTGCCCGAAGACCGTGATGTTGCCTTGCGGATCCTTATAATCCAGATCGGCCAGGATCAGCTTGACCAGTCCGGAAAAATCCGGCAGCGTCAGGCGGCGCAGGAAGGCGCGGCGTACATCCGGGTTGCCATTCGGATCGGGCAGCAGCTCAAGACCGCGGTCGGTGAGTTTATCGAGTTCGGAATTCGCGTGCTGCCGCCAGAAGGCGTCAATGCTGTATTGCTCCGGCTTGATAACCGAGGGATGGCGCTGGCTGGTCTGCTCATGGCGGGCACGGTGGTTGAAGGACAGTCCGGCATCCTGCTTGAGAAACTCCCAGACCGCCTCGGGCGAACGATCCATATCCAGCAGCATCTGCCGCCGGCGCATTTCAAGCATCCGCTCGTTCCAGCTGTTGCGGTTACGCGAGACCCACTGGTCCAGAATTTTCTGGAAGGCGTCGCGATCCCCGGCCAATTGATAGCTCAGGCAATGGTAGAAGAAATAGTCCTCGGTATCGGGCACAAGCTGACTGAGGGCGGCGGCACGATCCCCCCAGGCAAACGCCTCCATGAACGCCAGATCATTTTCATCGGCAGCCTGCAACGACAGCAACGGCAACAGCAACGCGCACACAATCGCCTTCTTCATGGTGGTCTCCTTTGATGAAAGACACAAACGGGACGGAAATCGCCCCGTCTGAACTATAAACGCTTCTCGACCAGGGTTTCTTCAAGAATTATTCAACGTAGAGTCAACTCGGAATCCTCCCGAATGCCGACTACTCTACAGCAGACCCCTCCCGTAGACAACATGCTTTATAGGCGGGGCGTGAGGATCACTACAGAAGCCAAACTTGCGTAGGGGACAGGTCTCTTATCGATGCAATTGCCGTGAAATGATTTGCCACCATCGGAAAAGACTGCTAGACATTGCCACCGACATTGGGTGGCATTTGTACAGCCAGCACCGGAACATTGCAGGATCAAGTAACAACCCGACAAGAAAGGAAATCGATATGAGCGTAATGAAGGAATTCCAGGAATTCGCGGTTAAGGGTAATGTGATGGATATGGCCGTCGGCATCATCATCGGCGGTGCGTTCGGCAAGATCGTGACATCGGTCGTCAACGACGTCATCATGCCGCCGATAGGCCTCCTGCTCGGTGGCGTCAACTTCACCGATCTCGTCATCACACTGAAAGCCGCCCAGGGAGACGTTGCCGCAGTCACGCTGAACTACGGGAAATTCATCCAGACCGTACTGGACTTCCTGATCGTGGCCTGGGCCGTCTTCCTGATGGTCAAGGGTCTCAATGCGCTTCGCCGCAAGGCGGTTAAGGGCGGCAAGACGACCTGATATGATACCATCAGGCATGTAACGTTATCGACCTGGCCTATCGCCACAGAGAAAAGGGCGGCGTGGAATCACGCCGCCCTTTTCCGTTTTTGCCTGTAACGCCGCTGCTAGACCTTGTAGGCCTTGCGCGACTTGTAATGCGTGTGCAGGTACTTGTGGGCCGTCTCGCTGTTCGGCTCACCGAGGAAGTCCTTGTAGATCCGCTGGATCTCGGGATTCTCGTGCGAGCAGCGCACGGTACTGGCCTCGTCATCCTTGTAGATGCCGGCCATGCGCTTGGCTCGGATCTCGTCCGTCGCCCCGTGCGGCTGGCCACCGCCACCGATGCAACCGCCGCGGCAGGCCATGACCTCGATGAAGTGGTACGGCAGCTCGGCCCCCGTCCTGCGGGCCTCGCGCACCTTGTCGAGAACCTGCTCGATGTTGCTCATCGTGTGGGCGACCGCGATACGCACTTCCGTGCCAGCCACATCCAGCTTGGCCTCCTTGACGCCGTCGAGACCACGCACATCCATGAACTCGACCTTCGGCAGCTTCTTGCCAGTCATGATCGTGACCGCCGTGCGCAACGCCGCCTCCATCACGCCACCGGTGACGCCGAAGAGCGTACCCGCGCCGGCGTACTCGCCGAGGACCGGATCAGCCTTCTCCTCCGGCAGGTTGCGGAAGTCGATGCCGGCGGACTTGATCATCCGGGCCAGTTCGCGCGTCGTCAGCACCACGTCCACATCCTTGTAGCCAGTCGAGAACATGTCGTCGGTACGGGTGATCTCGAACTTCTTGGCCGTGCAGGGCATGATCGAGACCACGAACATCGACTTGGGATCGACCTTGATCGAATCCGCGTAATACGTCTTGGCCATGGCCCCCAGCATCTGCTGCGGGCTCTTGGCCGTGGAGAAGTTATCGATGAAGTCATCCGCGAATTTCTCCATGTAGTCCGTCCAGGCCGGGCAGCAGCTCGTGATCAGCGGCAGCGGCCCGCCCTTGGTCATGCGCTTGATGAACTCGGTCCCCTCCTCCATGATCGTCAGGTCGGCCGAGAAGTTGGTGTCGAACACCGCCTTGAAGCCCAGCCGCCGCAACGCCGTGTAGAGTTTCCCTGTCAGCAGCTCGCCGCTCTCGTAGCCAAAGGCCTCGCCGATGGCGACACGCACCGCCGGGGCGATCTGCACGACGCAGTACTTGCTCTCATCAGCCAGCGCCTGGTAGACGGCCTTGTTGTCGGAATGCTCGTAGATGGCACCGACCGGGCAGTGCGCCGAGCACTGCCCGCACTTGATGCAGGGGCTGTCGTTGAGCTTGACATCCGCCGCCGGCGCGATGCGCGTACCCTCGCCACGGCCTAGGAACTCCAGTGCCCAGACGCCCTGCATATCCTGGCAGACCGCCACGCAGCGGCCGCATTGGATGCACTTCTGCGGATTGACCTCGATCGACGGCGTCGAGTTGTCGATCGGCAGGTCGCGCAGGCGCTTCGGGAACTCGAACTCGCGGATGCCGAACTCCTCCGACATCGTCTGCAGTTCGCAGTT
>CAZZBA010000101.1:0-12169 GCA_964652765.1 uncultured Victivallales bacterium
TTGGCCGGAAGCCGAGAGATTGATATGTGTGTCCCGGCGCAGGGCTACTACGACTGAAAGAAAGACGCGTATGACGAAATCCAAATGGTTGGTGGTTGTGGCGTTGTTGGCGGTAAGGTCTTTGCCGGCGAACGATGCCGTGCCGAGAGCCAAGCCCGACGCCGTCCGCGGCGAGGAGATTGCCGGCCTGAAGTGGGGCATGTTCATTTGTTGGTCAATGGCCAGCGCGATCAATGCCCCGAGCGAGTGGGTTCGCAGCCCTGTCGAGCCGAAGCAGTTCACCGCGACCGACTGCGATACCGACCAGTGGTGCCAAACCGCCAAGGAAGCAGGCATGGGTTACATCCTCTTTCTGACCAAGCACCACGACGGGTTCTGTCTCTGGGAAACGAAAACCACCACGCTCAATGTGATGAATAGCCCGCTCAAACGCGATGTCCTGGCTGCCCTCCGTAAGTCCTGCGACAAACACGGTATCAAACTGGCTCTCTACTTCTCCGAAGGCGACTGGCCGATGGACCGCAAGAAGGCCAGTGCCGCCGAACAGGCCGCATTGAAGAAGGCGCAGCTCAAGGAACTCCTCACCCTCTACGGCCCGGTGGAATTCATCTGGTTTGACCGCGCCGCTGGCACCGGTGGCCTAGAGCACCTCGACACCGACAAATGGGTGCGCCAATTCCAGCCGGACTGTTTCAGTGGATTCAACCACGGCCAGCCTGCCGGCCGCATCAGTTTGCGCGAACGCGGCACGCCCGGCCCGCTTGGACAAGCGACCGCCATGGGCAATCAAATGGAAAACGAGAAGAAGGTTGCCTTTAGCGCCGCCGAGTTTACCTATCCGATCAATCAGAAGTATTGGTTCTTCAACGTCGCCAACCCCGAACATCCGAACGTCCCGGCCGCTAAAATCTACGCCGATTACTGCGGCGCGGTGAAGCACGGAAACATCTTTTCCCTGGATGTTGGCCCCAACCTCGAAGGCAAACTCCGCGACATGGACGTGCAGACGCTCCGGCAGGTCGGCGAGATGATCAAGAACCCGCCACCGATGCCGGTATCGCAGGGCAAACCGGCCAAGGCCTCCGGCGTGTGGGGTACCGGCCATGAAGCCGGCAAGGCGTTCGATGGCGATGAAGTGTCACGTTGGGGCGCAGACAAGGATGCGCGCTCCGGCTGGCTCGAAGTGGACTTGGAGAAGGAAACGCAGATTGGCCACGCTGTCGTTGCGGAGATTGGGTTTCCCCGGACACAGGAGTTCGTCATCGAGTACAAAGCCGGTGACACTTGGAAACAACTGCATCGCGGTACGGCGATTGATGGCCGGCAATTTTATAACTTCCCGGCGGTGAATGCCCGGTATGTCCGCCTGAACATTCTCCAAGCGAACGATGTCCCGACCATCGAGGAATTCCAGTTGTACGCGCCCAAATAGCAATCGGCCCTGACGTCTGGGCAGAAAAGGAAGCGGACAGTGTCCCATCACAAGGGTACGTTTCGGATCCGGAGGCCAACAACGGGGTCGTGCGTACCCTCCACCCGCGGCACGCCGGCTGCGTACGCACCCGGCGCGCCACGGGTTCCGGGTCCGCACACCCCTGACGTTGGGCACGCAGAAGTAAGGAAGTATATCACCGATGAGTATTTGGGATCTATTCCGGCCAAAGTGGAAATATGGTGACTCGCGGACCCGCAAGGACGCAGTTGGAAAACTCAGCAACCAAATACTGCTGGCAAAAATTGCCCAAACCGATGATGACAGGGGTGTGCGTTTGTCATCTGTCAACGCGCTGACCGACCAAGCGTTACTCGCCGACCTCGCCAAGGAAACTACTCTCTGGGATGTTGGTTCGGCAGCAGTCGTGAGAATATCCAAACAGGCGCTGCTTGTCCAAGTCGCCAAGGATGCAAAGGATAGTCGCGTGCGCTCGGCTGCAATCGAGAGACTATCCGATGAGATGCTTCTCATCGACTTCGTCAAGACAACCACAAGTGATCACGTTTTTATGACCACAGTTAACAAATTATCCAAGATCAACGACAGAGAAATTGCCAAGAAAGTCGCGGACATGGCCAAGGAGCGCGAGTTCGCGGCAAAACACGTAAAGGAGTTTGTGGCAGCGCTTGAAAAGATCGCCGATCAGCAGATTCTCGTTGACGTCGCTTTGACAGCCGCCAACGCGGATATTTGCTTGGCGGCGATTAGGATGATAACCGACCAGGCCCTCCTTGCCGACCTCGCAAATATGGACCTCTATTCCGCATATATTGGCCGAGCGGCTGTCGAGAGCCTCGACGACCAAGCACTCCTTGTTAATCTCGCCCAAAATGCCCCAAAATGGGAGGTGAGTCGCGATGCAGCCGAGAAACTCACCGATCAGGCACTCCTCACCGACCTCGCCATGAACGCCGATGCCCGGTCGTGGCTGCGTAGGATGGCAGCCGAGAAAATCAGCGATCAGTTGCTCGCTCAGAAACTACTCACGAAGTTGGCGATGGAAACCTCTGAGGATGGATCAGTTAATAAACTCACTGATCAGGAGATTCTCGCGGACATCGCCCAAAGATCCATATCCGGTCGAGTGCGTTTGGCAGCAGCCAATAAACTCACCGATCAGGCACTAGCTCAGAAAACATTCGCGGCTGTCGCCATGAACTCAGCCCAAGATAGTGAGCGTTTGGCAGCGGTCAAGTCACTTGCCGACCAAGCGCTTCTTGCGGACATCGCCCAAAGAGCCAGCGCAAGTGTTGTGCGTTTCGCGGCAGCCGAGAAACTCACTGATCAGGCTCTTCGTCAGGGCATTTTGGCGGACATTGCCACTTCCGAGCCCCTTCGCCAAGATATTGGTCCCGAATTCGGCGACGACGGTTTCTCGATTCCTGGATCATCCGTAATGGGGTGGGCTCTCGGCCATGAAATACTCACGATACTCACGGACCAGAAACATCTCAGCGTGCTCGTAAGAAGCGCAAAAGACCAGGAAGTGAGGCTGGCTGCACTTGACAAACTTACCGATCAGGCGCTGCTCGAAGACCTCGCTAATAATGTCGATGATAAGATGGTGCGTGAGATAGCTATCAAGATTCTCAAATCAGCCCAACAATCGCCTCCACCGTATTCCTCACCCGCAGCGGGTTCGGAATCCGGTGAGGCGTGACGTTGCCTTTGATCATCGCAAGGCCTTTACGCATAGATGTCGTTGGTGGCTGGTATCACGACTGAAGAATGGCGAGACGCCCCCTATGCGTTTACGGGATCTCTTCAACCCGCGGATTCTGCCGCAGTCCGTTGCTTGAAGACCTCGTTCCAGTCGATACCCGCCGTGACTTTCATCAGGACCGCCAGCGTCACGACCGAGCCGACCGCCACGGTAAGCCCCGTGATACCCTTGAAAAAGAAGCTGTACGAGAACAGCACCAGGAAAAACAGCTGCGCGGCCACCGCGATCTTCCAGGGGAAACGCCCCTTGAGGGCCGCCGTCATGTACAGCGTCACCAGCGCTACCGTCACCGCCGCCGAAACGGCGAAGGCAAGATGGATGTTCACGATGCCTACCATGTAGGAGAGCAGCAGGTGGAAGGCGAAGAACCCGGCCGCCACAAACAGGTAGTGCATCGGGTGTATGTTGACCTTGTAGAGGATATTGATCGCCCCGACGAGCACGAAGAAGAACAGCAGGCAGACCGGCGCGAAGAAGGTGATGCGCGTGGTCAGCGGACCGGGATTGAGTTTCTCGGGCATGATGATGCCGATGTTGCCGGTGGTGATCAGGTCCGTGGCCGTCCAGTTCAGCCGCATCCCCCCCTGCCCGTCCGGCTCGACGGTCATGGGCGAGAGGCTGCCGGGGGTGTAATCGACGTCGGCAAAGGAGGTCCGCACCGTGAGATCGAGATTCTGCAGGCGGCCGATCTCGGGATCGGTCTGGTAGCGCCAGTCGCGCATACCGCGGGTGCGGTAGGTGAACCGGAACGTGCGGCTGGCACCGGGCTCAAGCTCGACAATCTCACCGATACCCGCCCTGGTATCAACGGGCAGCCGGAACGGCTGGTCATCCACGGTCACCGCGAAATTGTCGTAGGTGCCGCCCGCCACCGGGAAGTCAAAGTGCATCCGGACCTTCTGTACGACGGGATCATCATTGGTGATGGTGTAGCGCCCGTCGAAACTGCAGTTGTAGGTGGAATACCACATCAGGCCCTTCTGCCGGTAGTCCGCCTCGATCTGCACCTCGATCCGGTTCTCCACCGGCATGCGCCGGCGCACCTGGTCGGTTCCCGGGATCGCGACCGAGAACACCGGGGCCTGCTGTACGACCGGCTGCCCCCAGAGTTGCTCCACCTGGCCCGACAACCGGCTGAACAGTTCGGTCGAACGCACGGTGGTCGCCGTCCCCAGGATCATCCATCCGCCGCTCGCCAGCAGGAAAATCAAACACACCGCGAATATCCGTTTCACACTCATCATACCCCTCCTTCTACTGGTTTTCCTGTTTTACGGGTTCCTTGTACGCCACCGTCAGTTTCATTCCCTCGCCCTCGTAGAAGGAGCGGGTGAAGTAGTACGGTTTACCAACGAAATCAGCGGGGGCCTGCCAGTCGCCATCGATGGCGGGACTGACGGGGCCTTCGAGCGAAAGCAACTGCACGCGCGGCGGCAGGGCAATACCCACCCGCAGCGTTCGCGATGGCAGTCCGGTGGCAGGCAGGTGCATTTCCAGGCTGCCCTGCAACCCCAGCTTGTCGGCCTTGCGCAACAACGCCAGCCGGACGCGGGACACGCCGTCTTCCGCCACCGGGATGATCCAGTCGCCGGCTTGCTGGTAGACATTGCGCGGGCGGTCGTTGACGGTCATCGACCAGATTGTCATGTCGGGGATCGCATGTATTTTCAAATGCGGACCGGCAGCCACCGGCACGTCCATGACAATGACCGCCAGCATGCTCCCGTTCTCATCGACGGAGATGAAGAAGTCCTGCGTATCGAGTACCACTGGCGAGGCATCCACGATGGCCAGGCCGGTGACATCCACCGTATTCGTGCTGGGGGCGACCTTCCGCCCGAACCGGACGCCCAAGGCACGGGAGGCGGCGAAGCGGTAGACGCCGTGCCCGTCGGCAATGCCCGGCGCTTCCAGCAGGTCCAGGTCGCCCGGCAACTTCAGCGTCAGGCTATTCTGCAATGCAGGCGGAATCGCGAGGCTCAGCAAAGACGAGCGTTCGTCCGCCTGCACGCGGGCCAGAAACGAAAGGTTCACCACAAAACCGTTGGTTCCCGGTTCCGGCAGGAACCGGATGCCACTCCCCTGCCCCGAGAGCAGCACCCCGCCCGCCGTGTCGCCGATGGTGGCGACAACGAGGTCCGGACCGAACAGCTCGACCGGCTCGGGCTGCCCGGCAATCACACGGCCGCTGACACGGGCGGTTCCCTGTACGCGATCACGGCTGATGTCCAGCTCGTAATCACCGGCAGCCAGATGGTAGACAAACGGTGTTTTCTCATCATCCATGCCGCCGCGTGACTGCACGATTTCCCGTTCAATGCTTTCCCGGTAGACCTGCTTGAATTCGGCCCACGGGACCGACGCCATCTCCTGCGCCGAGAGCGCCCCCGCAAGACCGGTCATCACCATCGTAACCAACAGCGTCCTCATGTTCGCTCCTTTCGTTTTCACCCGCCCCGAGCCCGGTATCCGCCGAACGAGTACAAAGCCTGCCGGTTGAATGTGAAAACAATTTGAAGTGAACACGAAATGACCATGAAATCGCGCCCGGAGATCAGCCGAGCGGCAGGACCAGCACGATGCGGGCACCGCCTTGCGGGCGGTTGGCGGCGGCGACGCGGCCTCCATGCAGCGTGGCGACCTCGTGCACGAACGTCAGTCCAATGCCGGAGCTCTTGCGCCCGGTATCGGGACGCATCAGCGAATAGAACCGCTCGAATACCTTGTCCAGCGCGTAGGCGGGAATCCCGGGACCATCGTCCTCGACGGTAATCACAACGGCACGGCTGGCTGCATCGCCGTCCAGGTGGATATCCACGTCTATCGTCCCGTCCGCCGGACTGAACTCCAGGGCGTTCTGCAGGATATTAGCCAGTGCCTGCCGCAGCAGGAACCGCTCGCCACGTACCGCCACCGCCAGGGTGCCCACCTGCCGGACCGTCAGCCCCTTGGCCGACAGGGCGGGCTGCAGCGAGGCCGCCACCTCGCCGACGAGGGCCTGCAGGTCGACAGGCTCGATATCGGTCAAGGTTTTCCTCTTTTCCAGCACCGCCAGTTGCAGTAGCCGTTCAACCAGATCCTGGAGGCGGCCGGACTCGCGCCGGATATTATCAAGGAAGCGCTGCCGCCGCTCGGGCGGCACATCCGGTTCCTGAAGCAGTTCCGCCGCGCCTTGAATGGCCGATAGCGGACTTTTCATCTCGTGCGTCAGGGTCTGGACATAGCGCTCCGCATAGTCCCTGCCTTCCAGCGCATCCCGCATCTGCTCGAAGGCGCGCCCCAGTTCGCCGATCTCGCTATGGCCCAGCGGCGGCAGCGCGACCCGCCGGCCGTCGCGCACCGCCCCGGCATAATCCGTGAGCTGGCGGATCGGCCAGGTGATCCAGGCGGAGAACAACATGCCAAGGCCGGCAACCGCCAGCGCCGCCAGGACTCCGCCCAGCACCAGTTTGCGGCGGGCGGATAGCCAGAACTGCGTGATTATGTCCGCCGGTTTCGAGACGGTCAGCACGCCCGCGATCTCACCATTGAGCCGCACCGGTGCCGCCACATATAGCACGGACGAGGCCGGGTCATCGGGATTCCGGCGCGTGGCGCGTGCGCCGTATTCCCCTCGCAGCGTCTTGCGGACATCGTTCCACCGCGAATAATCCTGCCCTTCGGCTTTTCCCCGGTCGGCGTCGAAGATGACGATACCGTCGCGGTCCGTGACGTAGACCATCAGGTCGAGGCGCGTCTTGACGCCCTGATAGATCCGGGCGGTAAACGAGCGGCGCAGGGCGCGGTCAAAGGCCTCGCGCAACCCGTCGGTCTGGATCGAGTCCCCCGCCACTTCGGTCTCGAGAAACGACGCCAGCAGCAACGCGGTATCATTCATGGATTCCTCCATGGTCTCCAGGTACCGCGGCCGCAGATCCTCGATTATCCAGTCGACAAGCTTGTAGAATCCGAGCCCCGTGACGAGCAGCAGCATGACAAACAGCCGGGTGCGGATTCTCATCATCGCGACGCTTTCAGTGAATAACCCAGTCCGCGGTGCGTGCGGATCGGATCGGCATCCGGACGGACCGCCTTGAGTTTCATGCGCAGGGTCTTGACATGCGTATCCACCGTCCGGTCCATGCTGGCCTCCGGTTCCTCCCAGGCCATGGACATCAACTGCTCGCGGGAGAAGACCCAGCCGGGGCGGTTGACCAGTACCTCCAGCAGCCGGAACTCGTAGCGCGAAAGGGCCAGCGCAACGCCCTCGTACACGATTTCCATGCGGTTGCGGTCGACCCGGAAGGCACCGCAGGAGGCCGGCGCGGCAGGCTCGCCGGCTGGCGTGGCACGGCGCAGCACAGCCTTGATCCGGGCCGTCAGCTCGCGCGGGCTGAACGGTTTGACGACATAGTCATCGCCCCCGATCTCCAGGCCGACCACGCGATCCACCTCGCCCGCCCGCGCGGTCAGGAAGATGACCGGAACGTTCGAGATCCGGCGGATATCGCGGCAAAGGTCGAATCCGCTGCGATCCGGCAACCCCACATCCAGCACAACCAGATCCGGCACCCTCCCTTGCAGCGCCAGGAATGCATCGGCGGCGGTCGCGTGCCAACAGACCTCGAACCCCTCCGTCGCCAGCGCATAGTTGATATTATCCGCTATCGCCGGCTCGTCCTCCACCACCAGGATACGCTGTGCCATGATACCTCTTCCGGGAACCCTATCGGGGCCATACGGATCGCCAGCGGCTCGTTTGGTTGACCGCATTGACATTGTTGGGCCGATTGACAACGCGGACATTCTGGGCAGGCGGACGGGGGTTGTCAAGCCCGCCGGCAATGCGTGGCAGCCGAATTTCAAAATGAAGTCGGCAAGATGAAGAAATGCGACGCCGGATTGTCGGCCGAATCGCCGCAGGCTCTTGTAATAGACGTATTTGCAGTCCTTAAACGGCCCGAACGCCGTCATCAACACGTTCAGCTCAAAACCTCCACATGCATCAGGATACGGGTGTTCTTATTGAGAATAATGGATTGGCAAACGAGGGGGCGAGAATCTCCAGTGTGGCAGCGTCGAACCCTGCCTTGGTCAATTCATCCCGCCAGGCGGTCTCGACGCAAGACCGCATCTGCCCAATAAGGTCATCGGCATCGGTCGGCTTCAGATTAAAGCTGGCTGCGGTGGCGCGGAGGTTATCAAGCCGCGCAAGGCGGCCCTGCGGGCCGATGTCCATGGCCAGGGAGAACTCGGATCCAACGCCGGGACGGGTCAGCGCCGGTTCGACATCGAACAGCGGGGAAAGCACCAGCCCGCCTCCCGCCGCCACCAGGAACCCGTGGTTGCGCGGGTGGTCATCCGTGTTGCGGACGAGGATGTTGAATGCTATCCGGCAAAAAAGCTGTTGCAAGTCGCTGGAGGGTTTTTCCGAGTATCTGCGGATGCGCTCGGCGATGGCACGGTAGGACCATCGGTCGCGATCCCGCTCATCCCACTGGACCAGGCTCAGGGCACTCAGGTACCCCCGCCTGGCCCAGCCCCCTGCCACCGCATCGCGATCAAACCGGCGGGAGAGAAAGACATCGCGCCCGCCGATCGTCTCAAGACGAAGCGGTGGAACGTCCAGGCCGCAACGCGAGGCCAGGTTCATCGTCCCGAATTCCAGCCGGGCCATACTGATACGGTCGTTTCGCGAGGGAAGCTTTGCCAGCCACAACGCCCCGTCAAGTTTCACGGTACACTTCGGGCGTGCCCCGCCAAGACTGGATCCCTGCTCGAGCATAAGCCGGCATCGCTCATCCACCGGTCGCCCGGCCTCCAGGTCCTCAGTTGCCGCCAGAAGATCCTGCATGGCCTGGAATGCCGGGGGCTCCAGGCCCGGTTCAGGTGAATCCAATGCCGGACGGAAGTCCAGGTTGCCGACACGGGTGGCATTAGCATGCGAGAGATAATCCACCTCCGATAGCGCTTCGACGGGACTCTTGAGGCCGGAGGCAATCACCAGCCGTCCCCAGTAGTCAGGCGAGGCGTCGCGGAATGCCCCATAGAGGCCGCCGTTGGTTGCCACAGGCACAGGATCCACGCCAAGCGGCAAGGCCACCGCGTCCGCGGCACATGCACCGGGGCGTTCGGCATAACGCCGTCCGTAGGCAAACATCCCCACCCCGGCCTGGCTATCATGATCGAAACGGCCGGCCGGCACCGCCACGATATCGCCCGGCAGATAACAGAAAACGTATAGACTCGTTCTCGCCATTAAAAGTCCAGCTCCTTATCCTTGCTGCGCCGGACCCGCGCCGGTGCCCGCTGTTGCTCCATGAACATCCCCACCGGGTCCGCTGCCGGATCAGCAACGGCCCGGGCTGTATCCCAGAGCCCGAGAATCCACAACGCGGCAAGGAATGCACCAAGGCCGACCCCGGCATTCCCTTGCTCAAGGCGGGATATGGTGCGCCGTTCTACGCCCATTCGCTCGGCCAGCTCGGCCTGACTCCAGCGCCGACGCACACGCGCCACACGAATCCGCACACCATAGACACGCAGCCGGTCGGTCACTTCACACGGATAAATAGTCTGATCCATAGACAGCTCATTAATTATGTTTTTGAACTATATATACGCCAGAATTATCAAATGTCAATACCTGTAAGCGATCAAGATGTTTGCAGAGCCGTCCGCCTACTTCTTTCTGCCTACCATGCCGCCGATAATAATATTGACAGACCATCCCTGCTCGACGTCTGATGAAGAATAATATTCATAGGAGCCGCTGACGCCGAAGTACCAGCTCCCTGTGGTTTCGCGGACCCTGACTCTCCGGTGTGGGCGCACTTCCCTCTTGCCCCTTGGGTGAATCAGCACTAATCTGTCGTCGACTTAACACGGCCCCTCGGGCAAACAGGAAGGAATGAGAATGAAGACGATTATGCTTACCGTATCCGTCATGCTGTTGGCCGCCAGCGCCGGGTTTGCGCAGGGCAAGGCCTACCCGAAGGCCAAAGTCAGCTTCGATGACTTCAAGGGGCTGGTTACGGAGGTTGAGACGCACCGGGCAAGTCGCCTGATTGACCTCAACACGTTCCTGAAGATGAGCAAGGAGCCGGGAGTCATCATTCTGGACTCCCGTTCGGCCTTCCGTTTTGATCGCATCCACATCAGCGGCGCACGGCATCTGGCCTTCACCGACTTCACGCAGGACGCCCTGCAGAAGGTCATACCGTCATTCGAGACCACGATACTGATCTACTGCAACAACAATTTCGACGGCAACCAGATTGACTTTGCCTCGAAAGTCGCCATGCCCCGGACGGTATCCGACAACACTGCCGCAACGCAGTTCGCCGCCCAGGCAAAGCCCATCATGATGGCGCTCAATATCCCGACGTACATCAATCTCTATGGCTACGGCTATCGCAACGTCTACGAGCTGGATGAACTGGTGAACGTGAACGATCCCAGGATTTCGTTCGAGGGATCGATTGTGAAGCAGAAATAATCATGAGCGCCCCCTCTAGTCGCCGGACTTTCGCCGGACGATACGAGAGGCCACTTCTGCTGCGCTCATCGCGACGTGACCAACACCCTTCCCGCATCGTACCGCACCGTGAAACACGGACTTCCCGGTTCGCACAACGCACGGCCCTGCAACCGCCGCGCCTTTGCCGGCTACTTCCAAGCCCTTCACTGACATTTGTGCCCCCTGTTTGCCGGCCCATACGATGGTTTCCCATAAGTGCGTACCGGTCGAGGCCACCCCCCGGTATCCCGCTGCCACGGGTTTCCTGACGCAGGAACCGATCGTCTCGCACGTCACATCAATCGCCTCTCCGATGCCTGACTTCGCTTTTTCGATCATATTGGGAGCCCGGCGATTTTCAGGCGTTTCCGCCTCAATTCTCCCCTTGAGCGCCGGCATAATGACATCGGCAACAATTCCCTTGAGATCGGCCATGAACATCCGCAGTTTGGGCCCTACGCTGTTCTTGGCCTCCTCCTCGTTCCATCCCTGGAATGCACGGCAACGGTCGATCGTCGCGTGTCCGGCAACCGACGTGAAAAGGCCCGCGCCAATCCCCTGCGCAATGTCATCGGTAAAGCGCCCAAGCACCGGAATCCAGGACGTCAGATTCTCCAGCAGCTTGCTCCCTATGTTAAGGAACTGGACGGTTGCCGCAACCCTGATCACATCGGCGAAAATGCTCACCTGTTCGCGCAGCCTGGGACGCCCATTGTAGACGCGGGATACCTCGACAATCATCTGGCCGTTTCTGTACAGGACGACAAACAGGTCGATAGAGCGCCAGGGACTGACCGTTACCCCCAGCATGGTATCACGAACGCACCTCTGGACTCTTCTGCCGGCCTCTTCATCCAGGGGTTTGACAGCGGGCATTATCACGCGCTCGATCTTATCCACAATAGCCGGAATAAGGTCGTCAACGTCCTTGCTGTTCCTCACGCCAGCCCTGAGGTCAACGGCATGCTCCTTCAGCACCGACCTCTGATCCTCGGCAATCAGCAGGTTCCGGGAAAGGCGATCCAGCACGTCCGCCAGATAGCGGGCGTAGCTCCGGGCCTGCCTTTTGGTCATCGTGCGGGGATCACGCGTTGGCGGCGGAATCAGCACCGCAGGCATCCGGGACATCGCCAGTAAATAATAGCAGACGGCCCCAGCGAGAAGAATCCACACCACGACCGCGAACAACCAGCCCAGGAATGGATGCACGTTATGCAGGATCTGATAGGCCTGCAAGGCTTCGACAAGCCCCGTGAAGACCAGAAAGATACAGAAGGCTAAAAAGCCAACCTTCAATGCCCGCAAAAGGCGGCCGAACCCGCTCAGGTGATAGTCATGCATTTCACTGTTCATCATAGGCTCCCCGGATCATCAAGTATCCCGCGATAATGTATCGTCACATCAGGGGCGGAAGATTTGCAGGTTCAGATCAGCAACCACGCGGTAGTGCTTG
>CAZZBA010000102.1:0-11787 GCA_964652765.1 uncultured Victivallales bacterium
TGCAGGCACTGCCCCCGCCACCTCCAGAACGTCATCACCAAGTAGCGCAAGCCGCTCGACTTTCTCAAGGGAAAGCGGGTAACGGCACTTTCAGGCATCGCCGCCCCCGGCGGTTTCGAATCCTCGCTGGAATCGTTCGGGGCCGAGATCGTCGAGCGCTATCGCTTCGCGGACCATCACCGCTACAGCCAGCAGGAGATGATCGACATCATCAACGACGCGCGGCGGGAACAGGTGGACGCCATCATAACCACCGAGAAGGATGCCGTGCGGTTCCCGAATATCGGACGCTCCGACGTGCCGGTCTATTTCCTGCGCGTGGACATCGATATCCTCGAAGGCGCGGAGGACTTCAAGGCCAGCATCGCCCACATCTGCTTCCGCCCGGTCGAGGGCGCGGCATGAACGGCGGCGGCGGCATCCTGGTTGTCGGCGTCAACTGGCTTGGCGACGGGTGCATGACGATGCCTGCCCTGCAGGTGTTCCGTCAGCGCCACCCGCAGGCCCGCATTACCATGCTGGTGAAACCGCCGCTGGCGGCGCTCTGGCAACTGCATCCGGCGGTGGACGCCATCCTCACGCTCAAACCCGGCAACACCGGCCTCTGGCAGACCGCCGCCGCAATCCGGACCGGCCACTTCGACACCGCTTATATCTTCCCGAACTCCTGGCGCTCGGCGCTCGTCCCCTTCCTGGCAGGCATTCCCGAACGGATCGGCACCGGCGGGCACAGCCGGGGCATCCTGCTGACCCGCCGCGTCCTGCTCTCGCCGCGCGCGCGCGCCGGGCACCAGCAATGGGAATACGTGGACATCCTGCAGCTTGCGGATGTAGCCACCCTGCCAACCCCGTCGCTGGCTCTACCTCCGCCGGAGGCCGGGTCGTCCACGGCGACCAGTGGCAGCCTGCCCGTCATAGGCCTGATCCCCGGCGCCGCCCGCGGCTCCTCCAAGCAATGGCCCGAGGCGCATTTCATCGCCGCCGCACGGCTCATCCGCAAGGCCCGCGCCTGCCGTTTCGCGATCTTCGGGACGGCCGCCGAATCCCCCGTCTGCAACCACATTGCAGCCGCGCTGCAACCCGATGCCGAAACCCTCGCCGGGCGCACCACCCTCGCCCAGCTCGCCACCGCCCTGGCCGCATGCGACACCGTGATCTGCAACGACAGCGGCGGCATGCACCTGGCCGCGGCCGCCGGCACCCCCGTGGTCGCCATCTACGGCCTTACCGATCCCGACAAGACCGGCCCGCTCGGCAGCGGGCACCAGTGCATCCAGTCGGAACCGCGCAACGCCTCCCGCGACATCGCCCGCCATGACCCGCGCGCCGCGCAGGCTCTCTACCGCATTGCGCCTGGACAGGTCGCCGGCGCCGTGCTGCAAACCTTGACCCACCGGAACCCACCCGCATGAGGATCTTCCGCAACGCCATCACCGTCAGCTTCTTCACGGGACTCAGCCGCAACCTCGGCTTCGTCCGCGAGATGGTCATGGCCCATTATTTCGGCACGTCGCTGGCCAAATCCGCCTTCGATGTCGCCTTCCGCATCCCGAACCTGTTTCGTAGCCTGTTCGGGGAAGGTGCACTGTCGGCCGCTTTTGTACCTGTTTTTGCCGAGGCCCTCGCGAAGGAAGGCCGTGACAAGGCCAACCGGCTGGCCGGACAGGTACTGACGATGCTCGCGTTCTTCCTGGTCCTGATCACGGCGGCGGGCACCGTCATCATCACGATTTCCATGCATTACGCCACCGAAGGCACCCGGCTGGCCGCCGTACTCCCGCTGATGCGGATCATGCTGCCCTACATGGTCTTCATCTGCCTGGTCGCGCTGGGGATGGGTATCCTCAACGCCATCGGCCACTTCGCGGTTTCCGCCGCCACCCCACTGGTGCTGAATGCCGTCTGGATCGCGGCGGTATACCTGCTCTGCCCCCGCCTGGGCGACACCCCGGCGGAGCGGATCTACGGCGTTGCCTGGGCCATCCTGCTGGCCGGGGTCCTGCAGCTGGCGATGCAGGTACCCGCGCTGCTGCGCCTGCGGGTCATGCCTCGGCCCTCGTTCGCCTGGAATGACAAGCGCATCCGCGAGATACTGCTGCTGTTCGGGCCGGTGGCGCTCGGCATGGGTGTCTACCAGGTCAATGTGCTCAGCGACAGCGTCATCGCCCTCTGGGCGGGAAGCTGGGCACCTGCCGCCTTGACCTATGCCGAACGCCTGATCTACCTGCCGCTCGGCATTTTCGCCACGGCCCTCGGTACCGTCCTGCTGCCCGCGTTTTCCAGACTGGCCGCAGACAACCAGACCAACGCGATCCTGCACACACTGGCGAGGTCCCTGCGCGGGCTGATGCTGGTCATGGTCCCCGCCTCAGCCGGACTGATGATCCTGGCGGACCCGATCGTACAGCTTGTTTACCAATCGGGCGAATTCGGCGATCAATCCCGCATCCTCACCGCCCGAGCCCTGTTCTTCTATGCGCCGGGGCTCGCCGTCTTCAGCCTCTACAAGATGCTGGTGCCCGCCTTCTACGCCATCAAGGACACCCGCACGCCGGTGCGGGCCGGGTTGATGGCCGTCGGCCTCAATTTCGTCCTCAACATCCTCCTGGTGGTCACGCTCCCGACCTACTACAAGCATGCGGGCCTGGCCATGGCCACCGTGGTTTCCAGCGCTGTCAACAGTGTCGTGCTTGCCGTGGTGCTCACCCGCCAGATCGGTTCGCCTGGCTGGCCGGCGCTGAGTGCCAGCCTGCTCAAGGTGCTGGGGTGCAGCCTGCTGATGGTCTGGGCCATCCACCTGCTGCTGGACTGGACGGTGCCACTGCCCCTGTTCTCGACCGCGACCAAGGCCGGCCAGGGCGCGAGACTTGCCGCCGCCATGCTTGCTGGCGGCGCGGTCTATGCCGCCAGTGTGCTGCTCTTCTGCCGCCGCGAAGTCCGCCTGCTCCGCCAAAGGAACTGATACCAGCCTCGCAACGCTTTAACTAGCCGAATCCTCATGATTCCCTCAAGCATTCCAAACCGGGCGAATGATGCTATATCTATTCTCGGAGGGGGATCGCTTCTTTGGCAGGTTTGAAGCCTTGACCGCCATCACGGCCAAACCCGCCGGCACCGACCGGATTGATTGGCTGGTCCGCGTCTATGCCTACCCTCGCAACACCTTCTCCCGCCTCGTGGCGCGGACGGGGGTTGTCAACCGGTTCTTCCGGAGCAAGACCGATGAAATCACGGATCTGGCCGTTCGGATCGGCACCTTCATGACCAATCAGCAGAAAATGAATGTTGCTGACAAATCCCATTCGGGATGATACCACGAGCGCGTTTATGCAAACTATGAGAAGGAAAATCGGTTGACGATATGAGACACGGAAATATCACGCGCATTATCGGGAGCGGTGTCATCTGGCTGGGATCCCTTGCCTGTCATGGCCAGGCCACGCATCTGGATCCCGTAGCTGAACCCATTACAGGGAACGTGATCTTCCTGCACCCTGACGGCACGAGCGTCTCGCACTGGACAGCCGCCCGCATGGCGATTGCCGGACCTGATGGCATGATCAACTGGGACCGACTGCCCTTCCTGGCTGTCTACCGGGGACATATGAAGACGTCGCTGGCGGCCACTTCACACGGGGGTGCAACCACGCATGCCTACGGGATCAAGGTTGATCGCGATTCCTACGGCATGGACCGCGACCAGCCGCTGACGGCGCTTTCGGGGAAACCCATGAGCATCATGCGCGAAGCGCTGGCCGCCGGGCTGGCTGTGGGGGTGGTGAACTCCGGCAATATCGATGAGCCTGGCACGGGAGTTTTCCTGGCGTCGACAACAGACCGGAAGAGCGGACAGGAGATCGCGGGAAAAGTCGTCCTCAGCGGTGCCCACGTGATCCTGTCGGGGGGCGAGCGCTGGCTACTGCCAAAGGGCGTGAAGGGACGTCACGGCGAAGGCGAGCGCACGGACGGCAAGGACCTCATCGCCGAAGCCCGCACCCGCGGCTACGCCGTTGTGTACAACCGCGCCGAGCTGGCGGCGCTCCCTGATGACACACTGCGCGTCCTGGGCGTATTCGCCCTCCACCATACCTTCCACGATGAGACGGAGGATAGCCTGCGGAAAAAGGGACTGCCGCTGTATGCCGCCGATGCCCCGACGATCGGCGAGATGACCGCCGCCGCCCTCGCCGTTCTATCAAGACAAGGCCGCTTCCTGCTGGTGTCGGAGGAGGAAGGCACCGATAATTTCGGTAACTTGAACAACGCAGCCGGGACCCTCGAGGCGCTGCGCCGCGCAGACGCCGCCTATGGTGTCGCGCGCGACTACGTGCAAGGTCATCCAGACACGCTTCTGCTCACGGCTGCCGATAGCGATGCCAGCGGCCTCCAGGTCATCGCCGTCTCCTCCGACCAGGCTGGCAAGCCGCTCCCCAAGACCACCCTGAATGGCGCACCGCTGGACGGGCGCGACGGAACCGAATCCATGCCCTTTCTCGCCGCGCCCGACCAGTTTGGCAGACGCCTGCCGTTCGGCATCGCCTGGACGGGGTTCGAGGACGGGGCCGGCGGCATTCTCGTGCGGGCCGAAGGCGTGAATGCGGAAGCCTTGCGGAGCGGAAGCTGCGACAACAGCGACATCTACCGCCTGATGTATCTCACCCTGTTCGGCCGCCCGGCAGATGCCGGTTCAAATGGCATGAAGCGGTGAGCCTGCACGGGTGGCGCGTTCGTAGAAGGCCTTGCCGGTCGGATGGGCGGCGTCATCCCAGTCGATCGCCAAGGAGACAAGTTGTGCGCGCATGGCCGCAACACGCTCAGCCTGGCCGGGCTGTGCGGCGAGATTTTGCATTTCCGCCGGATCCCGCTTGAGATCGAAAAGCTGCGTGGCCCCGCAGGCGTACTCGATCAGCTTGTAATCGCCATCGGTGACCCCGCGGATGGTGCCCGCATAGGCAAGCAGCAGCGTGTCGCGCACGGTATGGTCGGCAGCCCGCATGCAGGGCACGAGGCTGGTTCCCTCGACCGAGGACGGGATCGCGTTGCCGGTCAGCTCGCAGAGCGTAGGGAAGATGTCCAGCAGGTAGACAAGCGCGTCACGCCGCTCGCCAGCGGGAATGCCGGGGCCGGCGAAGACCAGCGGCACCCGCACGCTGTGCTCGTACAGGCTTTGCTTGCCCATCAGCCCGTGCTGTCCAACCGCGAGCCCGTTGTCGCCGGCGAACACGATGATGGTGTTCTCCAGTTGCCCGTTGCGCTTTAGCGCAGCGACCACGCGCCCGATCGCGTCGTCGAGATGCGTGATCATCGCGAAGTACTCGGCAATGTGCCGACGGATCTCGGAGGGATCTCGCGGGAAGGCGGCCAGCATCTCGTCGCGGATACGCAAGGCCCCGGTATCGACCGGATGCGCTGGCAGGAAGTTGGGCGGCAATTCCATGGTGTCGGGATCGTACATGGAGCGGTATTTCTCCGGCATGCTGCGCGGATCGTGCGGCGCCATCAGCGAGAGATACAGCATGAACGGGGCGTCCTTCTGGCGGTCGAGGAACCGGATCGACGCATCCGCGAACAAGTCGGTGGAATGCACGCCAGCGGGAATATGGTCGGCATGACGGTAGGTGACCCCGCTGGAGTTGAGCGGGTCGGTAATCTGCGGCAACTTGCAGTCATAGCGGCCTTGCGGATCATAATGGAAGGCGGGGACGTTCCAGTGGTCGCCCATGCCGCTGAAGAAGATCTCGTCGCCATCGGAGAAGCTGCGCGCATAGGCGGCGGTACCGTTGTGCCACTTGCCGGTGCCGAACGTGGCATAGCCCGCCTGGCGGAAGGTCTCGCCCAGCGTGCGATGCGCCTCGGGGATCGACTGCCCCTCGCGATCAAGATGGAACAGCGTGCGTCCGGTATGCATCATCGCGCGGCTGGGCATGCAGACCGCCCCGCAGGTGCCGCCCGGGATGTGGGCGCGGGTGAAGGCGGTCCCGCGCGCCACCAGCGCATCCAGGTTCGGCGTCTTTATAGGCGAGTTGCCCAGCGCCGCAATCGTGTCAAAGCGCTGGTCGTCGGCCAGGATGAAGACGATATTCGTTTTCATCTTAGAATCCCTGCTCGATCATGCGTCCGATGACGGGGCCGAGAAGCACGAGGAATACCGACGGGAAGATGAAGAACATCAGGGGGAAGAGCATCTTGACCGGGGCCTCGTTGGCTAGCCGTTCGGCACGCTCGAAGCGGCGCTGGCGCATCTGGTCGGCCTGGATATGCAGTATCGATCCGATGCTGACGCCAAGCTCGTCGGCCTGCACGAGGGCGCTGACGACGGAGCGCAGATCAGGCAGGTTGACGCGATCGGACATGTCGCGCAGCGCCACCCGCCGGGTCTTGCCGACCTGGATCTCGCGCACCACGCGGATCAGCTCCTCGCCCAGCGCGTCGATCGTGCGGCGTTCGACGTTCCGCTGTAGCGACGACATGAAATCCATGCCGGCCTCGACCGATAGCGTCAGCAGGTCCAGCACGAAGGGCAAGGCCCGCTGTATCTCGCGGTGCCGGGCCTGCACGGCGCTGCTCAGCCAGAGTCCGGGATAGAGCGCCAGCCACAGCACGCCGATGGCGAAAAGCCCGGGCTGGAGCTGGAGCAGCAGCCCGGAATGGCCCGCGACGGCCGCCAGCCGCACCATCATGATCCAGAGCGGCCCGAGCAGCAGCGGCATCAGCACCCGCAGCCCGAGGAACTCCTCGGCGGATACCAGCTCCTCGTAGCCGGCGCAGACAACCCGCTTGGTTATGGCCTTGCGCTTGGCGGTAAAGAGCGGACGCCGGAACAGCGGGGCGACATTCGGCGTCAGCGGGATGAGCAGCCGGAACAGGAACGGCAGGCGACGCTCGCGCTTGCGTCCATCGGCCAGCGTGACATAGGTGATGTTACGGGCCACGCTGGCGCCATACGCGCCGACACCGGCCGCCGTGACCACCCAGAGCAGCACGATCAGCCACGGCATGAAGCCATCAAGTCTTATCGGTGTCATACGTCAATCCTCACGATCTTGCGGATCAGCAGCCCGCCGCAGGTCAGCAGCACACCCACGATCAGGATGATCGCCAACCCCATCAGCGAACGCAGGAAGGGAATCATCATCTCGGGATCGACGATCAGCAGTGCCACCCCGATGATCAGGGGCATGGCACCGACGACAATCCCCTGCAGCTTGCCCTGGGCGGTCAGCGTCTGGATGCGGTTCTCGATCCGGAACCGTTCGCGGATCGTGGCCGCGATCTGCTCGAAGATCCCGGTCAGGTTGCCACCGGTCTGGCGGGCGGTCTCCACCGCCAGGCAGACCAGCGTCAGGTCGTCGCTGCCGACGCGGTCCTGCAGATTGACCAGCGCATCGGAGAAACTGACGCCGACACGGGTCTGCTGCAGTAACGCACCGAACTCCTGGGCAATCGGATTCTCGCCATCGCGGGCGATCGTCTCGAAACTCTGCGTGATGCTGAAGCCGGCCTTGAGTGAATTACTCATGCCGCCCAGCGCCTCGACAAGCTGGGTGTTGAATCTCTTGAGCCGACGCGCCTTGAGGAAATGCAGCAGCAGGCGCGGGACACGCAGCACCGGCAGGGCGAACACCACGCCTGCAACAGACGCCTGCATCGCCTTGTCGAGCGACTGCAACCCGCCCGCAACCAGGAACACCAACAGGAAGACCACGCCGCAAAGGCCCCAGCCAAGCTCGGCCACCCGTCGCGCCGGGATGAAGAGGAACAGGTCCTCGAAAGCGCTGGCGGTCTCCTGCGCGTAGACGCCGGAATAGTTGCGGGCACCGGATTGCAGCGCGCGGATGGCTACATACGCCAGCCCGGAAACGCTCAGGAACATCAGCAGCAGTGCGGTCACGAACATCATCCGCGAGGCTCCTCCTTTTCCGGGGTGAAGATCGAATGGTCGATCGTGAGACCGCGCGCCGCCAGGTTCTCGAGGAACGTCGGCACGGCACCGGTGGAGGTAAAGACGCCATGGATGCGCCCCTGGGGATCCAGGCCGGTCTGCTTGTACTCGAAGATGTCCTGCATGACGATCTGGTTGCCCTCGAGCCCGAGCACCTCGGTGATCTTCGTGATGCGCCGCGACCCGTCGCTCAGGCGGGCCTCGTGAGCGATCAGGTCCACGGCGGCGGCGATCTGCTCGCGGATCGCGCGGGCGGGCAGGTCCATACCGCTCATCAGCACCATCGTCTCAAGGCGCGAGATCACGTCGCGCGGCGTGTTGGCATGCACCGTGGTCAGCGAGCCGTCATGGCCGGTATTCATCGCCTGGAGCATGTCGAGCGACTCGCCGCCGCGGCATTCGCCGACGACGATGCGGTCCGGCCGCATACGCAAGGCATTGCGCACGAGATCGCGGATGGTGATCGCCCCCCGCCCCTCGATGTTCGGCGGGCGGGATTCCAGCCGGATGACGTGGTCCTGCGTGAGCCGCAGTTCGGCGGCATCCTCGATGGTGACGATGCGGTCGGTATCGGGCAGGTACCCGCTGAGCACGTTCAGGAACGTCGTCTTGCCGGAGCCGGTACCGCCGGAAACGATGATGTTCTTGCGCAGCTTGATGCACAGCTTCAGGAAGTCCGCCATATCCTGCGTCATCGTCCCGAACCGGATCAGGTCGCGATCCGTGAACGGGACTTTGGAGAATTTGCGGATTGTCAGGCAGGGGCCGGTCAGCGATAGCGGGTGGATGATGGCGTTGACACGCGAGCCGTCGGGCAACCGTGCATCCACATAGGGCTGGCTTTCATCGATACGCCGGCCGATCGGCGAGACAATGCGCTCGATGATGGCAAGCACCGAACTGTCGTCCATGAACGAAAGCCCGGTGCGCTTGAGTTTCCCGCCGCTTTCAACATAGATCCGGTCGGGGCCGTTGACCATGATCTCCGACACGTTCTCATCGGCCAGCAGGTCCTCCAGCGGGCCCAGGCCGAGCGCCTCGTCGTAGATTTCCTTCATCAGCTCGTCCGGTGTCACACCCGGCGGCAGCTTGGTACGGACGTCGTCGACAATGCTCTTGAGGGTGGTGCGAACCTTGACGCTGAGCTGGTCGTGCTGCATGTGCGAGGCGGTCAGGCGCTTGATATCGAGCCGCTCGACCAGTTCGCTGTGGATCTGCTGCTTGATCGAGCGCTTGAGGTCGTTCTTCGGCGCGGGGGCGTCCGGTGCGGCCGCACGGGCGGCGGGAGCACGGGCGGCGGGGGCGGCCGGCGCGGGCGACGGTGGAGGGAGCCCTGCGGATGCCGCCATGACTGGGGAAACCGGAGGACGTGCGGCGGCTGGCGGCGCGCTTGGCGCGGACGATGCTGACGCCGCGCCCGGCAGCGTCAGCACCAGGGTGAAATGCGAAAGCCGGATCGGCACCCCGCTGCCGACCGCGGCACGTCCCCTGACCGGTTCGCCGGCCAGCAGCGTGCCGCCGCCGAGGGCCTCGATCCAGGCCCCCTCCTCGCGCACGGTCAGGATCGCATGGCGGCCCTCGATATCCGGGCTGTTGAGCTGGATATGGCAATCCGCATCGCTGCCGATGGTGTAGACAGCCGGCTCGATCTCGAACGTGGTCGGTGCATGGTCGGGACGGCGTATCTCCAGTCTGGCGGGTTTGCTCATCGTCGCTGCTTCCTTAAAGATTGGTCTTGTGGCGGATGTCGCGCTGGCGCCGCAGGTTGATCGCCTGTAGTTCGCTCTGGACATGATCGAAATTGACGGACGGCAGGTCGCGCTTCCAGGTCACATCGCCGGGGTTGCGCAGCGTCAGCGTCAGGCTGCCGCGCATCTGCTGGGTAAAGACGAGCAGCTCGGCCTCCTCGGCGGACACCTCGAGGGTGACCGTGCTATAGCTGCTCCCCGCTTCAGCGCGCGCGGCGCGTGTGCTCTGCAACTGGCGGGACGTGGTCTGGCCGGTCGCCAGCACGGTCACATCCTGCAGCACGGTCAGCGTCACGTTCTCCATGACGTCCGGCTGCGTCTTCGACGGGAACGAGAAGGTCCCGAGCACGTCGATGCGGTCGCTGGGGCGCACCATGCCGCTGACCGCCTGGGCACCGCCGATCGATAACGACACGGCCCGCAGGCCGGGTGTGACCAGGGACGAGAGACCGGACGCGGCAGGTGCACCACCCTCGATGAACGACCAGGAAAGCACCTCGCCCTCCTTCAACGGGAACACGGTCTTCTTGCCCAGCACGAAATTCGCCTCATCCGGGGTCACGGAATGGCTGCTGACCGATGCCTCAAAGACACTGCGCATACCCAGATCCTTGCGGGTGATGACCGTGCCCGCCGGGATAGTATCGGCAGCCACGACCACCTGCACCTTGCGCGCGCCCTCATAGATCTTCTGCAATTCCTGGTTGAGCGCCGCCTCCTTCTGTTTGATGTAGCGGGTGGTGATCAGCAGCGCGATAATCCCCATCAGCAATGAAACCGCCAGTGTGATTTTCTCTTTCATATTTTTTCCCTCTATTTCGGTCAACGAGAACGGCGACGAGAATGGATTACGAGTCGCGGGCAGCATAATCGTTCACCGTTCTCGTCGCCGTTCTCGTTAACCGATTTTCCCTTTTCATACTTTTTGCCCATTCGATTTTTGACCTTACCCCTTAAGGTGTAGGGTTTTTCAGGGATTTGTGCAACAACGATATGTGACTGCCTGCGGCAGCCGGGGCTGCCAGCACGAAACAGAGGCCATCGCGGCGCAGGTACAGCCGGGCACCGGACGGATCGGCCTCCGGAAACATCGGCTGCCAGCCAGCGGCTGCCAGAGCGGTGTGGTAGAAGGCCGTCACCTGCTCCGGGGCCGCTGCCGGGGCGGAAAAGGTGCCGAAGGCCATTCCGGTATCCTCGTTCTCGGCCTGGAGGCCGGGCGTGCTGCCGGGGTAGACCGGCAGGGGCAGCGCCCGCGACGCGATTCCGCCGCCGTCGCGGCTGCGGCGGAAGGCGTCCGCTGTCTGCTCGATCAACAGCGCCAGCGTCTGCCCGCTGCCGCCTGGCCGCAACAGCAGCAGGCGGGTCACCCGGTCCGTCCCGGCGATGGTGTAAAGCGCGTCGTTGCCGGACGCCGACGGGGCCAGTTTCAGCGCGGCGCGGATTTCCGCCGCGCGCACGTCGTTCGGATCATCGAAGCCGATCACCTGCAACCGCGCGTCCTCGCCGTTGATCCGTACCGGCGCCCGGTAGGCGATCCGCCCGCCAAGCTGCTCGAGGAACGCGGGAACATCGTCACCGGCCACACTCCGGGTGAAGACCCGCGCCTCAACCACCGTGACGGCAGCAACCAGCAGCAGCAGTCCAAGGGAAAACGTCTTCAATAGACCCCCCTTGTCCATGGCATCCAGACGGTCTCCTCGATTTGGATGCTTTCCGCGCGGTAAAGCAGGTGCTGGACAGCGGGCAGGAGATCGACATCGTCACTGTCTTCCCCGCGCAACAGACCGAAGATCGAGATCGGGCTTGAACTGGCGCGCAGCTCGGAGAACGAGTTTCCAGGAACGGCATCCAGCGTGTTCCAATCCGCCGGGTCACCGGCGAGGGGTTCGAGAATGCCGTCATTGTAGAGATTGGGGTCCGCCGCCTGGAAGGCGTCATCGCGCGTGTAGGGCTTGCCGTCCGGCCCCGTCTCAATGCTGGAGACGTAGGCGGCGGTCACTGAATACGGAGTGTCCTGCAGGGCCAGCTCACCGGCCAGCTCGCGCGCGCGCACCGCGGTCTCGTGACCCACACGAACGAATTTCGTCAACTGGAAAA